>JABJOR010000535.1 GCA_018664265.1 Rhodospirillales bacterium | reverse complement strand
TTTTAAAATTCTTATGTCGCGGATGTTATTCGACTATTTCAAGCTTGTTGAAGTAGTAGGAGATTTCGCGAGCAGCTGATTCGGGTGAGTCAGAGCCGTGTACGGAGTTTGCTTCGATGTTTTCTGCAAAATCACGACGGATGGTACCTTCGTCGGCATTGGCCGGGTTGGTAGCGCCCATGGTGTCACGGTTCGCGGTGATAGCGCCTTCGCCTTCGAGAACCTGAACAACAACGGGTCCTGAACACATGAAGTCACATAAGTCGCCAAAGAAGGCGCGTTCACTGTGCTCGGCATAGAAACCTTCAGCCTGTTCGCGGGTCAGCTTGATGCGCTTCTGTGCGACAATGCGTAAGCCTGCTTCTTCAAAACGAGCGTTAATCTTGCCCGTGAGATTGCGACGCGTAGCATCTGGTTTGATAATTGACAGTGTTTGTTCGACAGCCATTGGCTGATCTCCTCGAATGATTAGATATAATTTCGTATAAATCCTGGTAATTTGCTGCGCAGTGCTGCAAATCACGGTGCGGCGGGGTTATAACCATATCGCGAGGATCATGCAACCGTCCTTTTTTAGAACGACTCTGGACGAAAGGCGCTTATATGGATAGGTATGTCATATAAAACAATAGGATAAAGCATTTTGGACGTCTTTATGGAAAACTGGGGCTGGATTGCATTAACGCTGTTTGCCGTCTTAATGCAGTCGGTTCGCACCGCCGGGCAACGACAGTTGACAAAACATGTTGATGCTATGGGAGCAACCATGGTGCGGTTTGTCTTTGGATTGCCGTTTGCGCTGATCTACCTTGGGCTGGTTATGCATTGGCAAGGTGTGTCTTTACCCCCGTTTAATCAGGACTTTATTGTTTTCACCTCCATTGCGGCTGTCTTGCAGATTATTGCCACGGTTTTACTGGTTTATCTGTTCTCTTTGCGAAACTTTGCCGTTGGAATAACCTACGCCCGTATAGAGGCCGTTTTAACAGCCATTATAGGATCAATGTTCTTTGGGGAGTTGATTGGTGGCGGGGTTTGGCTAGCTGTTATTGTTAGTGTCGCCGGAGTGATGATGTTAAGCGTTGCGCGAAGCTCTGACGTGGATGGTGCGCGCTTGATTAACAAGCTTTGGAGTAAATCAACCCTCGTCGGGGTTAGTTCCGGTCTCGCGTTTGCTATTTGCAGTCTGTCCTTACGCCGAGCCAGCCTGTCTTTTGGCTCAGACGATTATCTGTTTACCGCTGGATTGGTTCTGGTTTCAACAATCCTGATACAATGTGTTTTAACCGTTGGTTATATGGCATTCAGAAGTGCCCACCAATTCCCTGTGGTGATAAAACAGTGGCGTCTGTCACTTTTTGTCGGCGTAACGTCTGCACTTGGCTCAATTGGCTGGTTTATCGCCATGACCTTGGAACGTGCCACGTATGTAAAAGCGCTGGGGCAAATAGAATTCCTGCTCGCTTTGGCTATATCGTTTTTCTTTTTCAAGGAACGCACATCCCGTCTGGAACTGGTTGGTATGGTTTTGGTGGCTGCGGGGATCGTGCTGCTATTGGTTTACGGTTGATTTTCTAATTCGATATATCAACAGTTTATTTATTGCCCGGCGTATCATCATTATCATTTATTTGTTATATAAAGTGGATGTGTTTACAGTTGTGTTCTTAAAGGAATAAGCGGGGGCAATCCAAAATGCTACACAGTTTCTTTAAAAGTCGAAAACACCATATTGTTTTTGCACTCTATTTCTTACTGTTTGGTGGCCTTGTTGCTGTTTTCACGTCATTCATAAATTACAATATTGAATATACAAATATTGAGAATAAAATTGTTGAGAAGGCACAGTGGGAAAAGCAATCCAAAGAAAAATTAGCCAGGAATTTTCTGCTGGGGGCTGAAAGTCAGGTCTGGGCACTTGCTACAAATCCATTAACAGAATTATTTAGTCATCTTTCTTCTGATAATAATCGCAAGAACCTTGAGCATTTGTTGCTGGCAACGGCTGAAGCTAACCATACCTTCATGCAGGTCCGCCTGATAGATGCCATGGGAATGGAACGAGTTCGTGTGGATCGCGTCGTAGAAACAAACCGCCCAAGAATTGTGGCTCCCCATGAGCTTCAAGATAAGAGCACTCGATATTATTTCAAAGAAGCGTCTCAAATTCCCTATGGTCAATTTTGGCATTCGAAGATGGACTTAAATCGGGAACGTGGGCAAATCGAGCAACCAATTCGACCGACTTTCCGCATTGCCACTCCAGTATTTGCCAATAATCAGTTTACGGGTCTTATCTTGATCAATCTTGAAATAGATGAACTTCTTAATAATTTTGGCGCGTCGAGTGAATTTGACATCTACGTTGCAGATAAAAATGGAGAGTTTATTGTCCACCCCGACAAAGATCAGGCATGGGGGCAGTATCTGGAAGGGCGCGTTAATGTATTGAGGCAATTCCCTGCCTTTGGAAGCAAAATTCTGGAGCATTCCCAACCAGCAAGTGCGCAATACTTTTCATTCCCGGTTATGGGAGACATTAAAAACCGGGAAGGGTTTCAATTGATTTTGATTCCAAAAGATGAGGTCCTTGAAAAACTTGCCTACAACAATTTATTAACAACAATTATGATTGCAGCCGTTGTTGTTGTTATTTCAATCCCCTTATCTTGGCTGGTTGCTATAGGGCCAACCCGATTGCAGGATAATTTGCGCAGAGCACTTGAAAAAATTCGTCACTACCAATCTGTTATAGACAGAAATATCATAACCTCAACAACCGACAAAAATGGTGTTATTACATCTGTAAGCAGTAAATTTTTACGCATTGCAGGTCGAGCTACAGAAGAAATGATAGGCAATAAACATAATGTTATTCGCCATCCTGACACCCCGGATGAAATCTATAAAGATCTTTGGGGAACAATCACGCAAGGTATCCCCTGGCGAGGTGAAATTCAAAATGTTTGTAGTGATGGAAGTTTTTATTGGCTTGATTCAATTATCACCCCAGAAGTCACACCGACTGGTGAAGTTTCAGGCTATATGTCTGTTAGTCACAATATTTCTGATAAAAAAGAAATCGAGCGTCTTTCCGTTACTGACCAGTTAACGGGATTATATAACCGCCGTCATCTGGATGATGTTCTGGACAGTGAAATTGCCCGTCATAAACGCTATGGGGGCGCATTGAGTTTGATTATTTGTGATATCGATAAGTTCAAGTCAGTTAATGATGATCTGGGGCATCAGGCAGGTGATAAGGTTTTAGTCGCATTTGCAGGCTTAATGCAATCCTGTATAAGGCAGACGGATACTATAGGGCGCTGGGGTGGTGAAGAATTCGCTGTTATTTGTTCAGAAACATCTCTGGAAAATGCCCTTGTATTCGCAGAGAAGTTGAGAGCCGTCGTAGAAGCTGGTGATTTCAGTATTGAGCGCCAAGTTACGGCAAGTTTTGGCGTAAGCGAATTTGGAACGAGTGATACGCCAGATTTATTATTATCAAGAGCCGATAAAGCTTTATATATGGCAAAAGACCACGGACGCAATTGCGTAAAGAGTGCTGGCGATTTTTCGTAATTTGAATTTACTCAAACTTTATATCCCATATAGGCTACTCCATGAGGTCTATTTGCGATGTATACAATGATGGCTTATACATTTCTGATAATTCGTCTGTTTATATAAAATTGAGTTCTTGAAAAGGGCTCGAAGGAGTATCCATGGAGCCGCATGTTGCTGCGCTAGCCCAATCTAAATATTGCCCTGTCTGGTTTGATGCAGATGGAAAACCAGAAATATTACCTGCATTAAGCGGTGATGAGAGCTGCCAGTTGTTAATTGTCGGCGGTGGATTTACAGGCCTTTGGGGCGCTCTACAGGCCAAAGAAATGGACCCTGATCTGGATATCATTCTGATTGAGCAGACATTCGTCGGTAATGGTGCTTCCGGGCGCAATGGCGGTTTTTTGAATTCAAGCATTACCCATGGCGAGACCAACGGTGAATATTATTTCCCTGGTGAAACAAAACGCCTGCATGAGCTCGGCGAGCAGAACATGAAAGAGCTGGTTGAATCTCTTGAGCGTTACAACATAGACGCCGAGTATGAAAAGGTTGGCTCTACACACGTTGCCACTGATGCAGAAATGGTCAAACGTATCCGCACAGAATATGAAGAAAGTAAAGCAGCAGGCGAAGATGTCGTCTGGTTTGATCAAGGTGAAATGCGCCAACAGGTCAATTCTCC
>JABJOR010000534.1 GCA_018664265.1 Rhodospirillales bacterium | reverse complement strand
TGAAGTCATTGGGCAACCGCACAGTTTACTACGACATCCGGATATGCCTCGGTGTATTTTCAAACTTTTATGGTCAGAATTGGAAACAGGCAATGAAATTTTTGCCTATGTAAAAAACCGGACAAAAAACGGTGATCATTACTGGGTGAATGCCCATGTAACCCCAAGTCGGGATAGTTCCGGTCAGGTTATAGGATATCACTCTACCCGTCGCTTGCCTGAACGCCGCGTAATCGATGATGTTATCATACCTTTATATAAAGACTTGCGCGCCGAGGAAGAACGCCATGCCAATCGTAAAGATGGTATGGAAGCATCGCTGAATATGGTTATGGAAATACTCCAGGACCGTGATCTTGATTATGATAAATTTATACAAACGCTCTGAGTGAATGTGAGTAGCATAAAATGCTGGAGGAACAAAAAATGATGCACGATATAACGCCTGTTACAGGCATAGATGATGAATCACAGACCATTTCCATTGAGTCGATTCGTAAGGCCCTGACCGTGTGTCAGGCTTTTGCCGATGGAGATTTTGAAGCCCGTATTACCAATATTGATGAAACGGGCGAAGTTGGTGAACTGATGTGGACCATCAATCGTATGATTGACAGAACGGATGCATTTATTCAGGCATCGACTTCAAACATGCAGTATGTGGCGCAAAATAAATACTATCGCCGTATTGCAGAAGAAGGAACTTCGGGTAGTTTTCGTACATCCGCACAAATTGCTAACAATGCTGTTCTAGCAATTGAGACAAAAATTAATGATTTTTCCGGTGTTGTTGAGAATTTTCAGGTTGCTTTGAATTCCGCGATTTCCAATGTAACCGGCATGTCTTCTCAATTGGGATCCTCTGCTCAGGTCATGGATGAAACAGCAACAAAGGCCAGTGACCAATCCAATGCTGTTGCCTCCGCTGCGGAAGAAGCCTCGGCAAATGTTGCAACCGTTGCGGCTGCATCAGAAGAACTTCTGGCTTCCATTGATGAGATCAGCCGACAGACGGCGCATTCTTCGAAGGCCGCCACTGAAGCTGTTGAAAAGGTCACAAACACAACGGTTCAAATTAAGGGTCTGGAAGATACTTCCAAAAAAATTGGACAGATAATCAAGCTGATTAACGATATTGCTCGCCAAACAAACTTGTTGGCTTTGAATGCGACCATTGAAGCGGCCCGTGCTGGTGAAGCTGGTAAAGGCTTTGCTGTGGTTGCCAGCGAAGTGAAAGTTCTGGCCAATCAGACAGCCAAGGCAACGGAAGAAATCAGTGCTCAGATAACAGCCATTCAGACTTCAACAGACAGTGCTGTGTCGGCAATTGATGAAACATCGCATACGATTACAGAACTGAATGAAATTGCCATGGCTATTTCTGCTGCTGTTGAAGAGCAGGAAGCCGCGACCCGCGAAATTGCCCGTAATGTTGAACAGGCGTCAGCAGGCACAGGCGAGGTTAGTCGTAATATTGTTGAAATTTCTACCGGTGTTCAGGATACCAGTAACATCGCTAAAGAAGTTTTGACGGCATCGGATGATCTGTCTGCACAGGCTGCAAGCCTGAATAGCGAACTTGAAACTTTTATGATTGAAGTCGAAAAAGTTATTTAATTTTTTCAACGTTGAATCCTATTATGATGAAAGGCGGTCAATTGGTTGGCTGCCTTTTTCATTTTTTGGCATTGCTCTATGGTTGGTATTCCAACAGGGCTTGAATTATGATTGCCTCTGAAATTATTTTGAAGCAGGTAAAGACGAAATGACACATGATGCCCTGGCCGATGGCCTTCCTGATATTTCCCTTGTTAAAGATGCGGTGCAAAGGTTACAGGGCCATGCTGTGCGAACACGATTACTCGAATCCGCTTTATTGAACGAACGTCTTGGGTGTCGGTTCTTCATAAAACCGGAGATGCTGCAACGTACCGGGTCATTCAAGTTTCGCGGGGCCTATACGCGTATTTCCCGACTAACGGATACAGAACGCGCGGGTGGTGTGGTTGCCTTTTCCTCAGGTAATCATGCTCAAGGCGTTGCAGCCGCTGCCACCATGCACGGTATTGCTTCAACAATCATTATGCCGGAAGATGCTCCGTCCATTAAGGTTGAAAATACCAGAGCGCTCGGTGCGACAATCGTTCCCTACAATCGCTTCACAGAAGATCGTGAGCAAATTGCTGAAACTATTTGCGCCGAAAAAAAAGCCGCAATGGTTCGCCCCTATGATGATAAAGACATTATCTCCGGTCAGGGAACAGTTGGCCTTGAGATCGCAGAAGATCTTGAGATACTCGGTTTAAGCGCGGACATTGTGATCGCGCCATGCGGTGGTGGTGGGTTGATATCCGGCACAGCCCTGGCCCTGAGTGATGCCAGCCCAACAACAAAGGTCTGGGCTGCTGAGCCGGAGGGCTTTGATGATACAGTATTATCGCTTGTAAAGGGAAAGCGAGTTATAAATGACCCAAACGCGCGAACAATCTGTGATGCGCTGGCCTCCCCAACACCGGGCATTCTGACATTTGAACTAAACAGACAGTTGCTTGCCGGTGGGCTGGTTGTATCGGAAACAGACATTGGCAAGGCCATGCGCGAGGCCTTTCGGACATTCAAAGTTGTGGTGGAGCCGGGCGGCTCAGTTGCGCTTGCTGCGGCTCTTACAGGAAAATTAGATGTTGCCGGAAAGACCGTGGTTGCAATTTGTTCCGGTGGCAATGTAGATGCCGATCTTTATGCAAAGATTCTGAATAGTTCGGATTGATACCATTCAGTGGCTTAACCTCATCACGATCATATGATTTGCTGTGATTGATTCGGGTTTTTAAACTCTGTCCAAATAGAATGGATGGAGGACACATGTACCGTCATATTACTTTACTGCTGATTCTAACATTAATCAGTTTTTCAATTTCGCAAGCAAAGGCTGCGGAAATCATAGAGCTGACACAGACACCCTGCCAGTTCGTTGAAGCAGAAACAAAAGATCAGGGCTTTACGTCATCAAAGAAAGCGGATTGTGACGCTATCAATGCCAAGACGGGAGAGGCACGTTTGGCTGAGGCGAGCGTTCTGACTTTGAAAGAAGGCGATTATATATTTCGCGTTTTGAACAAAAACGTATCTTATCCACTCGGGTTCTGGCTGCGCGAAGCCGACTATGACTGGAAAAATCCTATCCATAAGCTAACCAAGCTCAGTGTTTCAGGCGGAGGCCTAAAGACCGGGGTTGCGTTGGATTATAAAGCAACTCTTGAGCCTGGTGAGTATCTGTATTCTTGCCCCCTCAACACAACACCGGATTATCGATTGATTGTCACTCCGTAGTTTTCACAATTCGAAACCCGATGAGGATATGTTTAAGATCAGCCTGTCGCGCATGCCGGGCCGCAGGGCGACATATGCCGCACCCTTTGTCATCCCAGGAGCCTCCCTTAACCACATAGCGATCTTTGGTATAAGTGGAAGACGTCCATTCAAAGACCTGGCCTGCAGTATCGCTTAAACCATACGGGCTATCGCCTTGGGGGAAAGTGCCAACAGGCAGCGTATCAAATGGACCCAAATCATGAGAGTTTAGCCGCGCAGGATTAAACGTGTTGCCCCAGGG
>JABJOR010000533.1 GCA_018664265.1 Rhodospirillales bacterium | reverse complement strand
TTTTCTTGAGCATAAACTGCAACCTTTTTAACCGGGGAATTCGATTAGTTGCAGTTTACAACACGCTAAAAGAGATGGGAATCCTTTATAGCTATGGCTTCGAGTGCTTTTTTAGGGCCGACTAATTATTGATGATGTCATGTTGAACGATGAAGCAGATGAATATGCATCATTACTGTCATCTTTTGATCTACATTTCATTGGTGTTTCTGCCCCCTTGGAAATTCTCGAAGCCCGCGAACGTAAACGTGGAGATAGAGTTGTAGGGCTAGCCCGTGGACAGTTCGATCTTGTCCATAAAGGGGGTTCCTACGATCTGGAAATGAATACTAGTGAGAAATTACCTGCGGAATGCGCTATGGAAATTATCAAAAAATTTAATCTTTGAGTTTTGTACCTATCCAGTATTGTAAGGATCGCCCGTCAGAGAAAAATGATATAAGGAGTGCGAATTGATGCACATAACTCATGCTTCAAAACTTACCGTTATTGTTTTTCCACTCTTTACGGAGGGCTATCTTTTCAGTGGTGTCCCAGTGCTCCACGAGTTTCCCCTCGGCAACTCGAAAGAGGTCGTAGAAGGCGGAATGGATGCCGTCAAAGTCACCCTCGCCAATACAAAGCACAAAATTTCCCTCGGCTAAAATCCGGTGGATATGGTGATAATCTATGCGTTTGCTGTCTTTGTACATTGCCTCCAATTCAAGACGTAATGTATCCACTCCATCTCCAAGGCGCGGGTTATGTTCAATGTAATTGCTATCGTTGATGTAGTCCGTCAGCCTGTCGAGTTGGCCACCTAGAAGAATTGTTTCAATAAAAGATCGAACCAAGGCCCGGTTATTTTCCGTCAGTTCATGGTCAACGGCAGCGATTGGGCCATCCACCATAGTGTGGCCCGATTGATTAGGCCCCAGCCGTTCTTGAATGTTGTCCCAGTGTTCCACCGCCTGACCATTTTCAAAACGGAAGACCTCAAATCCGATATTCCTGCGTGAAAAATTGTACTCGGTATGGGCGAAGACGAAATCACCGTCCTCAAAGGCACGCACAATGTTTACACTGGGAGAGGTTTTGGATAGTCGTTGAAATAAGGCCGCCAACCCCTCACTTCCTTCGTGAGTTTGAGGATTGTGTTGAATGTATTTTTCCTCATTCACGACAGCAATTGGTCCGGGTTCACCGGTCTCGATGCTTTTTAGCAATGCTCGAATTTGATCCTTCTTGGCTATTGCCATTTATTTGTCACCATTCTGACCCAGTGCCCATGCAGGCTCTGTTTTACTTAACCAATTTCGCCGTGCAGGCCATGGCCTGTTCGGACAATAATTTCCGGCAGGCTTCGGACATCGGACTCACGGGTGCGGAAGTTTGTGATGCAGGTCCTGAGCAGGAATTTGCCTTTGACAATGGCGTTGGATATATGGGCTTCACCGCCTCTTTGAACAGCCGTTAACAGCCGGGTGTTTAAATCATTGAGGTAAACTTCTCGTTCTTTACGGTCTTTCGGCAGGCCGTGTTCTGGCACGTAACGAAAAGTATTAATGCTGAGCCGTCGCGTGAAAGCTTCGATTTCAGGGGCTGCAATCATGGCTTCATGCATGATTTTGGCAAGTTCAATATTGTGATCGAGTGTTGCAACATAACCACTGCGCCCGGCTTGACGCAAAATCAGCCATGCTTTCAAAGCCCGGAAACATCGCGAATTTTGTGGACCATATTGATGAAAGTGGGTGACCTGCTTGTTGTTCCGATTATGGTAATAGGGTGGATCAAAGCTGAAGGTGTCTAGCATAACCTGTTTATCGCGCACCAGTGCGACGCCAGCCTCCAGCGGGGCGAACATCCATTTATGGGCATCAATGGCGATGGAGTCTGCTTCACGCAAGCCGTAAATATCTTCGGGTACATCCTTTGAAGATGATGCAGCAAATCCGCCATAGGCTCCGTCCACATGGAACCACATATTATTCTGTTTCGAGATCTCGGCCATTTCCACCAAAGGATCAATGGAGCCTGTGCTGACTGTGCCAGCCGAACCTACAAGCAGGTATGGCTTGAAAAGGTTATCCTTGTCTTCTTCAAGACGGTCACGTAAGTGATCAAGGTCCATACGTTGTTCGTTATCGGTGTCGATCCAGTGAATTGAATCTGTTCCCATACCGGATATGTCAGCCGCTTTTTCGATCCAGGTATGGGTTTCGCGGGTGGCATAAAGAATACGTTGCTGGAGCTTCCCGACGCCATTCTGACGTAAATTGCTACCACCCATGCGACGCCGTGCAGCAAGGAATCCAACAATGTTGGCCATGTTCCCCCCACTGGTAAAAATGCCACCGCAATTTGACGGATAGCCGATAAGTTCTGCTATCCAGCTTACAGTCTGAAGTTCAATTTCGGTTGCCACGGGAGCTGAATCCCAAGCTGCCAGATTAGGATTGATGGCAGACGCCAACAGATCGCCAAGAATACCAATCGGGGCAGGGGAGCCAATGATATAGCCCCAACTTTTGGGGTGGGCGTTAATGCGTGAGTTGCCAATAACAAGCTTTATGGCCTCGCTGATGAGGTCGTCGCTTGACATTCCGTGCTCTGGAAGCGTCTGGACTGGTAATATGTCGTGGACATTTTCGGGGGCAATATCGGGGGCTGCGGGCCAATCTTCAACGTTGCTGATGAAATCTGCGATCTGGTCAATCATCTTGTGCCCAAGCGCACGGAAGGTTTCTTCGTCCATTTCAAACGGGTTGTCGGGCTCACTCATTTATCAACCTCTCCAGAAAGATCGGGTGAACAAAATTAGAACTGTAAACAGCTCCAATCGTCCCAATAGCATTCCCCCGGACAGTAACCACTTTGCCGCGTCAGGCAAAGATTGAAAATTTCCGGCCGGGCCAACAATGGGACCCAGTGCCGGACCTACATTCGAGATTGATGTTGCAGCACTGGAAATAGCCGACAGGAAATCAAGGCCAAGCATACCAAGCCCCAGAGCCAGCAAGGCGTAACAAACACCAAAAACAAAGAAGAAGCTCAATACCGAGGTCATGACTTCATCTGAAATGGGGCGATTATTATATTGCGGGACGAAAATGCCGTGAGGTTGAAGCAAGTGCTTCATCTGGGTGCGGGCTGCGGAATAAAGAACCTGAAAACGGAAAACCTTGATGCCGCATGTGGTTGAGCCGGCACAGCCGCCGATGAACATAATGAAGAAGAACAACGGCGTGGCAAATGCGCCCCACAGAGTGTAATCCTCGCTGGCGTATCCGGTGCCGGTAATAATAGAGACAACATTAAAGGATGCATAGCGGAAGGCCGTGATAAGGGAGCGGCCTTCATCCAGCCATAACCAGCCTGTGGCGACCATAATGGCCATGACAACGGCAGCCATAAACCACTGAACCTGAGAATCCATGATCAAGGCTGTCCAGTTTCCCTGCATGGTTTTCATATAATGCAGAAATGGTAATGCCCCCATGAGCATGCCAAGTGTAGCAATCGTATCAATTGTCGGACTGTTGAAATACCCGAATGATTCGTCTGATGTAGAGAACCCGCCTGTGGCGATGGTTGTCATGGCATGAGCGATAGAATCAAAGCCGCTCATTCCGGCAAACCAGTATGCAGCTGACCAGATCAGGGTCAGCACCAGATAGATAACCCCGATAACAGCTGCCACCTGGGCAGCGCGTGGCAGGGCCTTGTCGCCCTGTTCAGAGGACTCCATGCGAAAGAGCTGCATTCCACCAACACGCAACAACGGCAAAATCGCAATTGCCATAACAATGATACCAATGCCGCCAATCCATTGCAGCAAGGCACGCCACAGCAAAATTCCAGGAGGGGCGTAGTCCAATCCGGTTATGACGGTTGACCCGGTTGTGGTCAGGCCTGACATGGCTTCAAAGAAGGCGTCTGTGTAGCTCAACTCCATTTCACTGTAGTAGAGCGGAATTGCAGCAAAAATTGTCAGGAACACCCATGACAGGGTGGTCATGACAAAAGCCTGGCGAATATTCAGCTTTGCGCCACCTGTATTGGAAGCGAAAGCCATGGCCACACCAACGAACAACGTTACCCCGGCAGACGCCATGAAGACCTGCCAGTCCGGATTCCCGACAGACCAGTCGACAATTGCCGGAATGCACATAAACACAGCCAGTGTTGTCAACAAAATCCCGATGACGAGGAAGACTGGACGAAAGTCCATGGAGCTCATGTCCTAGGTCTCCGGTTTTCTTTTAACGATAAGTTTTTGGTACAGGCCGCCAAAGATGGTTTCCTTGTGCCATGAATATTGATCCGGGTTTGTAGCATAATCCTGAATGTCGTGTTCCCATAACTCTTTTGCAAAAGGTTCAAACCAGTGAAAAATAAAACGCATGATCGGTTTTACAGGATTTAAGCGATGTGGCTTATGATAATCCACAATTATTAACGTTCCGTCAGGCTTAATTTTTGAAAGCAAGGTATCAACCACGCGACGTTTGTAATCGTCGGGGATTTCGTGGAGCAGAAAAAAACAGTTCACCAGATCGTGGTGCTCGTCATTAAGATTTGTTGCATCAGCAATTCGCGTTGTTACGTTCGGTAAGTTGCCCAGTTTTTTATCGGCGACAGTTATCTGCAAGGGAGATATGTCGATAAGTTCAAATTTACCGTCTTCATTCAGGCACCGGGCCATCTCGGGAATAAGGCTGCCATAAACATGGGCGACCTGCAGAACGCTCATATTTGGTTTTATTTCATCCAGGACAACTTGCTTCAATCGCTTGTAATTGCCCCACAGGATAGTGGATACAACAATCTCGTTGTCCAGAATTCCTACGTTGCGCGGGTTCAGGTAAGCCCATTCGTAAACCTCATGCATATACGTTGGCAACGCACTCACGCTTGAGATGGTTGCAGTGTTACTGCTTGATGGAATGGCCATTAGGCCCCCTTATTTTTATTCTAACTGGCGCTTATTATTGTGCCGAAGATCAAGATCATTCGGCCTCCCTTATGGGCATTAGTGGGCATTATGCCATCAGACATTGCCCGTTTCAATAATAGACGGGCTTCCAATCATGGCGAGCAACT
>JABJOR010000532.1 GCA_018664265.1 Rhodospirillales bacterium | reverse complement strand
TGCAACCTTTTTAACCGGGGAATTCGATTAGTTGCAGTTTACAACACGCTAAAAGAGATGGGAATCCTTTATAGCTATGGCTTCGAGTGCTTTTTTAGGGCCGACTAAGTAACAAGATTGCTATCTCCTTTTGTCATGGCGAATTCATTGATGTCCACTCTGGTTTCAAGCAAATCGGTAGCAGCCTGACCGGAGGTATGATCTGCACCAATAGTCCAATTCGGCGCTATCTGCTCCATATAAAAATCCAGATTATCCATCAGGTGATCGGTAATGACCTCATCTTCATCAATTTCCGCAACAATAATCCAGGTCACTCCCAAAAAAGACATCTTCTCAAACGAGCTGAATACCGAAACGCCGCGATAATCAGCAAGGATCATGTTTCCTGAATTTTTTTCCAGAGAGGTTCTGACAGCTTCAGTGTTCACCTCAACGCCGAGTGTCGAATTTTCAGGCAGAAACCTTGATTGGGACAACATCATTTTATCGGCATTGGTCAAATAGACCTCGCCCGTACGCCTTAAATTTTCATAATCCACCAATATGGAATTAAACGCATTTACGGAAAACTGGAATGCGATCCACCCTGTGTGCGTATTATTGTCAGAAACCGGGAGAATAAAGAACGATGCAGCCTCTTTCGATGGAGAGTAATACGCGTAATCGATAAACTGAACATCCGGGTCTTGGGTAAGAGTTTTTGCCAGAGTGGTGCGGCCTAACTCCCCTTCAAAAATGTTTTTCCCGAAATCAGACTCCATCTTCACAGACTGAAAGATCAGGCCACTCTTATCAATGAACAGGATATCATAAAAGCTGCCGTAGTTTTGAACGTAGTGCCTGTCCAAATCAAAAGAACGATCTGTAAAATTCTCAAAATTAATTTTCTCATCTTGCACAGCGTCATGATATGCAAAATACAGGCTCATCAGAAATTCATCATCACCAGCCGTGCTTGTTTTAACGTGCAGATCATTCAGCAGATTTGAAATGACTTGTTTTTTATCCGTGCGGATCGTCTCCAGCATATCAAACGTCTCTGCACGGATATCTGACGGGCGAGATTGCTCACACCCACTCAACCCCAGCACAACAAGGAAAACAACAATCGCTCCAGAGAAAAATTTCATAATTTTAGTAAATCCATAAACAACGGAAAACGCGACACCATAGTGATAAACGGGCGAGTCACATACAAGGATAATATATGATGGCAGAAGAACGCCTGCCCGATAATAGAATTTTTGAATAGCGAAAGCGGGTGGTGCGGGCGGCCGGACTTGAACTGGCAAGGCCGTGAGGCCGAGAGATTTTAAGTCCTTCAGGAAATAGTAGGAGTAACGATATCTACTCCCTTAAGCCATTGAAAGTATTTAATTATGATGCCAACTTGGGTACTAATTCTATCATACCCTTTATGCAACATGTTGCTATTGCTGCAACAAGTCCCGCAACAATCACCCAACATTTACCCTAGTGTAAATGGTCTTCTGTGTGAAGTGACATAACAAATCATAGATATATGAGCATATCGTTCTCATACTCCACGTTTATCTTAAAAGGCCATCCATAGAGTCATCCAAGGTTGCGCCTGAACGGACACCATCACGGTAAACCCTATTCAATAAATCAATATCAACCTTGGTTAAATATGTGGGATCGAGAGAGCGCGTCCGTGCTGATTGCCCACTTACGAGCATGCCTCTAAGCCCTGCAATCCCCGAAAGCATTCCAGCAATACACTTGCGGGTTTGGTCATCATATAAAGTCTCATTCCAGAACATCAAGGCACCATCAATATACATGCTGGTGTCAGTATCTAAAAAAGCTATGTATCCGCAATCCGGTTTTCCATCTTTCACGAGAAAGTCATCGCTCAATCGCGTACTTACCAATCTATTCCCTTGACTAAATACTTCTCGGAAGTGTTTGTTAAATGAACTTTTTACATCAGTAGATGAGAATACAAAAACATTGGCATCTTTCTTATCAACAAATCGAATGTCTAATGGTGTCAGTTCGATTAGTCGCCCCGTGATAGTTTCAATCGCATTTTGATCATACTGAGAAAGCTCATTGAGAGTGTGTATTTTAAGTGGTGATTCCCATTTGTAAATTTTCTGAGTAGCTTCATTCGATGGGGCAACTAAGGCTTTAATGTAGGGCTCAGGGTCATAGGCTTGACCTTTAAAAACATTCAGCTCTTCAGGCCACGGGATTCCAACTGATTCCAATATATCGGGTACGTATCGTCCTAATAAAGCTAAGATAAAAATGAATGCTATAAAAATATTTCTTATTTTTCGATACATCTTGCGTTTTTCATTATTGACCTCTGACTCTTCAACCTCTTTTTGTCGTTGTTGAGCAATATGGGCCAAGTATTCATCCTTTGTCCACTGTCTCCCATCTTTGTTCATTTTCACCCCCTAGATCAAACTCAATAAACACAACTTACTCTCGTAACAAAACCATCAAAGCAACTACTATTCGTATATATGCTACGTTGCACACTTACGCAACATTTCACGATTTTCCCGCAACATCGCTTAAACGTACACCTCACCTGTGCAACAATGCATAGTGGAAATGTTTAAGAACAAATACTTAGGTATCTGACAAGAATATTTATGGTCTTTTGTGTTCACAAATAGAATGGACACAAAAAATTCACTAACACAAAAATTAGTTACAAATGAAGAATGTGATTTATGAAGTGTTTTCAATACGATAACGGAAAGAAAATCACTCTCCACTAACATATTGGTGCGGGCGGCCGGACTTGAACCGGCAAGGCTGTGAGGCCGAGAGATTTTAAGTCTCTTGTGTTTACCAATTTCACCACGCCCGCACAGGACTTAACTCGGCCTCGCGGCCCCGGTTCTCTTGGTTCGCGAAATCTACTGCGCGAGACCTCTTTGGGCAAGCAGGCAATTCAGCAGTTCTTAAAAAAAATTGCGAGGGACGCGAGGGCCCATCAGCATTGCTTTTTCATCAACAGATGACGAAGTCTCTGAAACGATCCTTCCTCGGGTGTGAAGGTGTTCACGACCACAAACCCGGCTTGCTCATAGACATGAACGGCGCGTGCGTTGCCCTCCTCCGGGTCTATCAGGAACGCTGATGCCTCGGATGTCAGGGTATTGATATACTCACAAAACCCCTCAAGGGTTTGTGCGCCCAGCCCTTTACCCACATGCTCCAAGCTGCCGATCATGTAATCAACGGTCCATGTCGGACCATCAAGGTTCAGGTGGTCCAGCATATAGCCCGCTGCACCGTCATTGGCATCAGATGTTAACAACAGACAATACGGGGCATCTTCGCCATCGCGGGTGCCGACCCAATAATCGTACAGGTCTTTGGTGCCGGACAGGAAACCCAGCATATTGTTGCGATGCTCGATGCTGTTGTCCCAAAATTCCTGCACATGGGGCTCAGCCAACCACGACAGTAACAAAGATTCGTCGCGGGCATCCGCTTTACGAAAATGAATATCGGGATCAGGCATTCTTGTGGTACTCGGCTGTCAGATTGTAAACCATATCCCGGACGACCTCGGTGGCCTGCTCCAGCATATCCGTATCGCTAGAGCGTAGCACCAGATTGGTGCCAAACTTGCGGTCTTGAAAATAGGGGTAGCTGCCGATTTCAACGGTGGGGAAGCGGTCCTGAATGCTGGACAATTTCCCGGCGATTACCCCTTCGGGTAACTCGGACGTTACCGATACGCTTGAAACCGGATCACCCCCGACCAGGCGGTGGACAATGCCTTCAAACATCTCGCGCATGATACGTGGCACACCGGGCAGCACGAAGACGTTTTCCAGCTGAAACCCCGGCGCACGGCTGACCGGATTATCGATCAGGGTCACACCCTGCGGCATATCCGCCATGGACATGCGTTCCTCGGTTACGTCTTCGGCTTTGTAATAGGACATCAAAACAGCCTCGGCCTCACTGTTGCGCCCGAAAGGTACATCAAAGGCCCGCGCCACGCACATGGATGTAATGTCATCATGGGTTGG
>JABJOR010000531.1 GCA_018664265.1 Rhodospirillales bacterium | reverse complement strand
TGCTGCATGCCAGCAAAATTCAGCCGCGCCCAATGCCCCCCAGGCAATTCCGAAGCGAGCTTTATTCAAGCATCCGAAAGGCCCTTTAAGTCCAGTAACGTCCGGGAACATGTTTTCTTCCGGAACGAAAACGTTATCCATTACGATTTCGCCTGTCATGGAGGCACGCAAGCTGAATTTGCCCTCAATTTTAGGCGTGCTCAGACCTTCCATACCCCGTTCCAGAACAAAACCACGAATAACACCATCAAGCTTTCCCCAGACAACGCAGATATCAGCGATTGGTGAATTTGTAATCCACATTTTCGCGCCATTCAGCTTGTATCCGCCATCAACTTTTACGGCTGTGGTTTTCATGCTGCCAGGGTCTGAACCTGCATCGGGTTCTGTAAGACCAAAGCAGCCCAATAATTCGCCGGTAGCCAAACGGGGCAAATATTTTTGACGCATTTCTTCTGTGCCATATTCATAGATGGGGTGCATGACCAATGAAGACTGAACACTCATGACTGAACGGTACCCTGAATCAACCCGTTCAATTTCCCGGGCGACCAGTCCGTAGCTCACATGATTTACACCAGCGCAACCATACTCTTCGGGGATTGTTGAACCCAACAAGCCCAATTCACCAAGCTCATTAACGATTTCTCGATCAAATGTCTCATTTCGGTTTGCTTCAATAATCCGCGACATCAGTCTGTCTTGTGCATAATCATGCGCAGTGTCACGTACAAGACGCTCTTCTTCGCTTAACTGATCTTCAAGAAGGAAAGGGTCATCCCATTGAAATTCTACTTTTCCTGCCATTGTTCTGCTCATCCTTATATGGTCAAAAAATTACAAACTGATGCTGCGCTGCAACATAAAACAAATATTGCCATACATTTTTTGTGGATGCAATATTTGTTTGTATACATATTAAAATTTATTCACTCAGATCACCATCCCAGCGATCACAAAGCTCATGATCAATGTTCAATTGATCCAGAGCCCGTCCAACACTATGACGAACAATATCCATTATGGACTTTGGTTTTGTGTAAAAAGCTGGAACAGGTGGCATAATTCGCGCGCCCGCACTGGCCGCCTGACTCATTAATCTTAGATGTCCACTATGAAGCGGGGTTTCTCGGACCATAAGGACAAGCGGGCGGCGCTCCTTCAACATGACATCTGCGGCTCTGACCATCAAATTGGCTGAAAAGCTATTTGCTACTCCAGACAGTGTTTTAATGGAACATGGCGCAATCAGCATACCTTGTGTTTTAAAAGATCCACTTGCAATGGCAGAAGCCATATCTTTGTTAGAGTAATGATGATCGGCTAGTGCGCGAACGTCATCCAGCGACAGGTCTGTTTCAATATCTATTGTCCTAGCACCATTTTCCGTAATAACCAAATGACTTGTTATGCCTAGCTCACGTAACATCCGCAGAGCCTCGATACCATAAACAGCTCCTGTGGCACCACTAATTCCTACAATGACCGGGTCATTGGTCGATACAGACATAGTTTATACTCCAGACAATCATCATTATGAGTAAGTAGGCATTCTGATACGAGGCTGTAAAGACTCGATGTTCAAAGAAGATAACATGACACACTTCCTTTACCTGTTTGATTTTGCTAGGATCACGCAGGTTATATTCTTTTAATAGATTTAGATCGGTGAAAAATATGACAAAAAACCTGAGGGAACGCGCAGAAATTACGGCACAGGAGGTCTACACTATTCTAGGGATTTCAGACACTGATCACCCCAAAGAAGTGGTCGATGCTATCGAACACGCAATTATCAATGCCTTGATTGTAGAACGGCAACGCTGCGCAAACGTAGCTATAGAAAGTTGCCCGGAAGATAAGGATAAAGCGCATAAAATTGCAGAAGATATCCGTCTGGTCAGATCGGTTCTGATCACTAACCTGTCAAATATGCCGTAAAAGAAAACAGGATATTTCCGTTTCACTTGGATAGCTTCCCGCATAATTTTCCACGTATACAGGGATACGCTTTAAGCGATGTTCCATTGGCTCGTTCACCATCATCGCAATGTAGCCAACTTGCGTGTAATAGACTGTGTGCGCTCTGGTATCTGCTTGTTCTTCATTGAAATCGTATCTGGCAAACATAGCCCGTATTGCGGCTATTCGTTCCTGATCTGTCTTTTCCAAAATGTTCTTTAAATTAGTTGATTGTTGCGCCCAGTTACGAATGGCAAAGTCCATACGCGCATCAAATAATTCAGGATTCACCCAGCAATCAAATAAATTTAAAATAGCTTCCGTAATTGTTTCTGCGTGAAGCTTCGTCTGTGATATCAGATTGCCGGTATTCTTATCTCTCCATCGTTTTATTAATGCATGTAAAAGCGCATCCCTATCTTCAAAATGCCAATAAAAACTTGTTCGCGATATATTTAGTTTTTTAGCAAGTGGCATAACTTTTACAGCCTCAACACCGTACTCAACAAACATGTCATATGCCGCATCAAGCCAGAAATCTTCTGAACCTCGCCAACCGCTTTGTTTTTTATTAATTTCAGTTTTTTTCTTTGTCATTTATCGACTTTAACATTGTGGGTGTACACCTGTCTAATTAAATTGACACAAGTGTCAATTTTGCTACTATATTTTAATATTATCAGGTGAGGGAAACTCCTTATATGTCAGAAGATAAAACATCCGAAAAATCATCTCGAAAAAAAGGCGGTCGTGCAGCCCGTCGCGCCAGTCGTGAAGGTGGAGCAGGGGACAACAATCACCTGAAGGTTCCCTATATCTCCCGTAAAATACCCACCTATGATTTATTGGATGAGGAAAGCTTAATCAAAATCGAACAGGCCGTTGATACAATCCTGTCAGAAATTGGTTTGGAATTCAGAGACGATGAAATAACTGTAAATCTGTTTCGTGATGCTGGTGGAGATGTCTCCGATATTTCCGATCAAGCCTGGAATATAAAGTTCGAGCCCGGCATGGTCCGTGAAATTCTTAAAACTGCACCTGAGCGTTTTACACAACACGTTCGTAATCCAAAAAACACTGTTGAAATTGGTGGCGATGCCATGGTTCTTGCCCCGGCCTATGGATCTCCCTTTGTTATGCAAATGGGGGAAGATCGTCGGTATGGCACACTTGCAGATTTTGAAAACTTCGTAAAACTGGGTCAGTCCAGTCCCTGGTTGCATCATTCTGGTGGCACTGTCTGTGAGCCAACCGATATAGCCGTTAACAAACGCCATCTGGATATGGTCTACAGCCATATTAAATATTCCGACCGAGGGTTCCTGGGGTCGATCACCGCACCGGAACGTGTCGTCGATGGTATCGAAATGTGTCGCATACTTTTTGGGGCAAATTTTGTAGATAAGAATTGCGTCATCATGGGAAACTTCAATTCCACATCGCCACTGGTTTGGGATGATGTTGCGACCAAAGGCATTCGCGCTTACGCCGAGGCTAATCAGGGATCAATCCATACGCCGTTCTTATTAGGGGCTGCTGTCTCGCCCGTTACTATGGCAGGCGCCATTGCACAAAGTCTGGCTGAGTCCATGGTCGGTTGTGCCTTAACACAATTGGTACGCCCAGGAGCACCAGCTGTGCTCGGCACATTCCTGTCTTCTATGTCATTGCGCTCGGGCAGCCCGACATTTGGCACGCCAGAGCCAGCTCTCGGAAGCCTCGTTATGGGGCAACTGGCCCGTCGTCTTAAGTTGCCTCTACGTTGTGCCGGTAATTTTTCGACCTCAAAGCTACCAGATGGGCAGGCCATGGCTCAGGGCATGATGTCCATGATGTCCGGCGTTCAATGCGGGGCAAATTACCTTCTTCATGCAGCAGGCTTTCTCGATGGTTTATTGTCCATGTCTTATGAGAAGTTTATGATGGACCTGGATGTTTGCGGGGCTCTTCATACGTATCTCAACGGCCTTGAAGTCAATGATGATACACTGGGCATTGATGCCCTTCGTGAAGGTGGCCCAGGGCAACATATGTTTGGTACGGCCCATACGATGAAACACTATGAAACGGCTTATTGGGACAGTGGACTGAATGATGATCAACCGTTCGAGGCTTGGTCAGAACAAGGTAGTGATGATTCTATGCTGCGCGCCAATGCCAAGTGGAAACAGGTATTGCAGGAGTATCAGGCACCAGATCTGGATGTTGGGATTGATGAAGCACTCAAAGAATTTGTCGCAACGCGTAAAGCGTCAATGGATGATAGTTGGTATTAAAAGGGGAAAACGATGTCAAACGATCCGCTGTTACAACCTTATAAGCTAAAACATCTTACGCTAAAAAATCGTATCATGATCACCAGTCACGAGCCGGCTTACCCGGAAGACGGTATGCCCAAGGATCGCTACCGGGCCTATCATGAAGAGCGTGCAAAAGCAGGTGTTGCCATGACAATGACGGCAGGCTCGGCCGCAGTATCCAAAGACAGCCCACCTGTTTTTAATAATATCCTGGCCTATAAGGACGAAGTTGTTCCGTGGATGAAGAAGGTCACGGATGCCTGTCATGAACATGGCTGTGCAGTGATGATCCAGCTCACCCATCTGGGGCGCAGGACGGGCTGGAATAAGGGAGATTGGTTGCCTGTTGTGTCTCCCTCTCACAACAGAGAACCATCCCATCGTGCCTTTCCCAAGAAAATTGAAGAATGGGATATCGAACGAATTACGGGTGACTTTGCTGATGCAGCAGAACGCATGCAGGCTGCTGGTCTGGACGGTATTGAATTACAAGCTTATGGCCATTTGCTGGACCAGTTCTGGTCACCACGCACCAATACACTGGACGCTCCCTTTGGTGGCTCATTGGAAAACCGTCTTCGTGTCTCTATGGATATTCTCACAACCATTCGTAAACGTGTTGGCGAAGAATTCATCGTTGGAATTCGCTACACTGCCGATGAAGTTGCCGATGGCGGGATCGATGCCAAAGAAGGTATAGAGATTTCAAAAATCCTAGGTGATTCCGGTTTAGTGGATTTCCTGAACGTTATTCGGGGGCATATTGATACCGACGCGGCACTGACGGATGTGATTCCTGTTCAAGGCATGAAAAGTGCTCCGCATCTCGATTTTGCTGGCGAAGTCAGAAAGGCCACTGGAATGCCGACATTTCATGCGGCCCGTGTGCCAGATGTTGCAACCGCCCGTCACGCGGTGGCAACGGGCCTTGTCGATATGATTGGCATGACACGCGCCCATATGGCTGATCCGCATATCGTGCGAAAGATCGTTGAGGGCCGAGAAGATGATATTCGCCCCTGTGTAGGTGCGACGTACTGCCTCGATAGGATCTATCAGGCTGGCGACGCATTGTGCATGCACAATGCAGCCACGGGGCGAGAGCTGATTATGCCCCATGACATTCCACGCGCAGAGACCTCTAAAAAAGTGGTAATAGTCGGTGCAGGCCCAGCAGGGATGGAAGCCGCCCGTGTTGCCGCAGAACGTGGACACTCCGTCACTGTCTTTGAAGCTGCAGCAGATCCCGGTGGACAAGTGCGCCTGACAGCGCAAAATAAACGTCGCATGGAAATGATCTCCATCATCGATTGGCGCATGGCACAATGTACCAAGCACAATGTGAATTTCAAATTCAATACTTGGGCTGAGGCTGAAATTGTACTGGCAGAAACCCCTGATGTTGTAATCATTGCCACAGGGGGGATTCCACACACAGACGTTCTTTCGTCAGGCAATGATCTTGTTGTCTCAAGCTGGGATATTATATCGGGTGATGTGAAATCCGGTCAGGATGTTCTGATTTATGACGATGCAGGTGATCATGCGGCCATGCAGGCGGCGGAAAAAATTGCTCAATCCGGTGCCAAAGTCGAGATTATGACACCGGATCGCACATTTGCACCGGATGTCATGGCTATGAATTTGGTACCCTATATGCGCTCCATGCAGGATAAGGATGTGACGTTTACTGTGACGTACAGATTAAAAAACGTGGAACAGGATGGAAATCGCCTGCGTGCTATAATCGGAAGTGATTATAGCGATATGACAAAAGAACGCAGTTTTGATCAAATTGTTGTTAATCACGGAACTGTACCGCTCGACGATCTCTATTTTGATCTAAAGCCGAAATCTTCAAATCTTGGAGCTTTGGATCATGATGCCTTTATCACTGGTCAAAAACAGACCGTCAATTCTAATGCCGAAGGTACGTTCCAGTTGTTCCGTATAGGGGACGCTGTTTCAGCACGAAACACCCACGCAGCAATTTATGATGCGCTACGTCTTTTGAAGGATATTTAAGATAAACTGATTTTTCAACTTACCAAGTTACGGACTTTACGGACCTTCCTGGCTGATATGAGCCTTTCGCCACTCTGAAGGAGTCAGTGTCTCCCACTTCTGAAAGGCACGATAGAAGGACCCCTGATCTTCGAAGCCAAGCATATAGGCGATTTCGATAATTTCAAACGTTGGGTTTGTCAGATATTCACAGGCAAGTTGATGGCGCGTATCTGACAGCAGAGATTGAAAACTCTGCCCCTCTTCATTAAGACGCCGTTGAAGGGAGCGTTCGCTGATTGCCAACTCACGGGCGATGCTGCGAAGTTCCGGGCGACCTGCGGTCAAAGCATGACGCAATAACCAGCGGACTTGACCAGAGAACGAGACTGTAGCCTGACGTTGCTCTATCTCATTACCCAGCGCCGTATCAAGCATCACGACCAGTTCTCGATTGTAGGTTGCAAACCGAAGATCAAGATCGTCCAATCGCAATAACAGGCGATCCTGCGGTGCCTTCCATTGAATAGGGCAGCCGAAATAGTCAGCAAGGGCGTCACTTTTTTCACGTCGCAAATCCAACCGCAACGGTGTGAAGTTTTGCTCCGTACCCTGACGCGCCATCCCCACCAATGATGCCATCGTCGCATCGGTTAGAGCCGCAGGTGCGGGCTTGTTCGCAAGTGGCCATTCAGTTGTAATAACGCAATAATCACCATCATTCGTGATGTCCAACTTTTCGGGTGCGCAAAGCTCTTTGAACCGCGCTACCCGTTGCAACGCATCACCCAAATTCCTTGCGTAGTAGGCGACTAGAATAGAGGGCGGCAGCATGGAACTGTCCAACGCCTCTAACAACAGCAATCCGATATCTGGGCCGCCAAGTGTCTCAAGCGCATGCCATAACGCAAAGAACTGCGCTGAAGTGATGCGGATGTCATCTTTTACGACACTCATCGGCAGGCCCGCTTCGTGGATAAGGGTGGATCGCCCGATATTCAAACGATCCACTCCCAACCAGAATGCGGCCGGTATCTTGATGCGGTCCGACAGCGTCATTTGGCCTGAAACCCGCCATCAATGCTCAGAATATGACCAGTGACAAAGCTTGCTTCATCAGATAGCAACCAGGAGATCCCGTTGGCAATTTCATCAGGTTTGCCCAAGCGGTTCATCGGGTGCATCGCTTTGATATTGGCCTCGTTATAGTTTTCGTCACCGCCTTCCAGTTGTTTGGCGATGATATCGGTTTTTACCGCACCCGGCGCAACACCGTTTACACGCACGCCCTGTGTCGCATGATCCAGCGCGGAGGTTTTCGTTAGGCCAACCACCGCATGTTTGGTCGATGCATATGCCCCGGCCCATGGTATGCCGTTCAAACCTGCAATCGACGCCAGATTGACGATCGAGCCTTTACCTTGTTTCAGCATCTGGTCGATTTCGTATTTCATACAAAAATACAGGCCCATTATGTTGGTGTCGATCATGTCACGGTAATTCTGGCTGTCCGATTGATCCAGAGTTGTGGTTTCATTGGAAAGCCCGGCATTGTTAACTGCCATGTCCAGCCGACCGAATTCAGCGATGATCTGCTCAAACATGGCTTTAACGTCATCTTCAATGGTCACGTCATTGCAAATAAAACGCACCTGTGCACCATCTTTGGCAACGGCTTCTATTTCTGTGACAGAGGCAGCGCCGATATCTTCGCGGCGTCCACTGATAACAACGCTGATGCCCTGATTGACGAGTTTTATTGCCGTTGCTTTGCCGATTCCGCTAGCACCGCCTGTAATGAGTGCGACTTGATTGGTCATGGTGTAACTCCTTTTGTTTATGATGGAGCTGAAGTTAGATCAAAGACACTTCCCTTCATATAGCGTAACCCGCCAACATTGTAGCAAAACACGCCAATGATTATAACTATAACACTGAAAACGCGACGATGGCTGTGGTACGATTTATGAAGGATATTTAAGGCAAGTTGATTTGAATGCTTGTCGTGCATTTTACCTCTTCCATCACCACATAGGTGTGGGAAGCCCGAACGCTTGGCAAGCTGATCAGGGATTTGCCCAGAAAATTTCGATAGGCAGCCATATCCTTGACCCGGGCTTTGATCAAGTAGTCAAAGCCGCCGGACAACATATGGCATTCCTGTATCTCGGGGGTGTTAGCCACGGCTTCCTTAAAGTTTTCAAAAACACCTTCTGAGGTTCGTTCAAGCGTAACCTCGACAAAGACCAGCATGGAAGCGCCGAGCTTCACAGGGTCAACAAAGGCCCCATAACCCGTTATATAGCCATCGCGCTCCAGTCTGCGAACCCGGTTAAGGCACGGCGTAGGGCTGAGATTAACCCGTTTGGAAAGCTCTAGATTGGATAGCCTGCCATCACGCTGTAGCTCATTGAGAATCTGAATATCGGTTCGATCCAGTTTTTGAATTGCTTCATCCATTATATAATGCCTTTTTTACAATACTTAGTATTATCTTCTGATAAAATCTTGTTGGCGTTATTATATGCTAAAATTCATAAAAACAAAGGTGATTAATATCTTTGATATATTGATATAAACGGGCATCAGAAACATCCTGCATTTTGGGAGCGCTCCACATGCCGTTTATTGGCCCCTTGCCCGAACCGACAAGTCTTCGCAGCGAAATCGAACGTCATTATCGTATTGATGAGACGCAAATCGTCGAATACCTGCTCGCTGAATCAGCCCTTAAAACGCCCATGAGAGCCCAGATCAAGGATCGAGCTTTCAAGCTTGTCGAGGAAATGCGCGAGCGGGGTAAAGATGCCGGTGGGCTTGATGCCTTTATGCATGAGTACGAGCTTTCCAATCAGGAAGGGCTGGTTCTGATGTGCCTGGCGGAAGCTTTGTTGCGTATTCCAGATGCCAAAACTGCGAATATGCTAATCAAGGACAAGCTTGGGGATGCGGACTGGGAAGGACATCTGGGTAACAGTGACTCTCTATTTGTAAATGCCTCAACACTAGCATTAATGCTCACTGGCCGTGTGGTCACCATAGAAAAATCTGTCACAAATAATTTGAAATCCTATTTTTCCCGCTTGATTGGTAAAAGCGGTGAGCCCGTCATTCGTCAGGCTATGACGCAAGCCATGAAGATTATTGGTCGTCAATTTGTCATGGGGCGCACGATAGATGAAGCACTCGATAGATCAAAAAGCATGGTCAAAGAGGGATACCGCTATTCCTATGACATGTTGGGGGAAGCCGCGCGTACAGCCAAGGATGCTGAACGATATATGGAGGCTTATACCAAAGCGATTGAGGATGTCGGCAAGGCAAGTGCCAATCTTGGGGTGATAGATGCACCGGGAATTTCAGTAAAACTCTCGGCCCTGCATCCACGCTATGAAATCGCCCAACACGATCGTGCGATGAATGAAGTTGTCCCTCGGCTTTTGGCTCTTTCACAATTGGCTAAAAAATACGATATCAACCTGTGCGTCGATGCAGAAGAAACAGATCGTCTTGACCTGCAACTGGACGTTATGGAAGCTGTTTCCGCCGATAAATCACTCGATGGATGGAACGGCTTTGGTCTTGCCCTTCAGGCATATCAAAAACGTGCATACTTTGTCATAGACTGGCTTGTTGATCTTGCAAAACACCATGATCGTCGCCTGATGGTGCGTCTGGTTAAAGGGGCCTATTGGGATACGGAAATCAAAAGGGCGCAGGAACAGGGGCTGGATGGGTATCCGGTCTTCACACGCAAAGCTTCAACAGATGTTTCCTATATCGCTTGCGCACGTAAGCTTATGGAGAACCGCGATACGCTGTATCCACAATTTGCCACCCATAATGCCCATACCCTGGCAACAGTGTACGAGTTGGCTGGCGATAATCATGACTATGAATTCCAAAGCCTGCATGGAATGGGAACCCAGCTCTATGATCAAGTGGTCAAAGCCGGTACAGGGGCAATTCCGTGCCGGGTTTATGCACCTGTCGGCAGCCATGAAGACCTTCTGGCTTATCTGGTGCGTCGCTTGCTTGAAAATGGCGCAAACACATCTTTTGTGAACAGAATTGTCGATGAAAGCGCCCCAATCGATGAAATCATCTCCGATCCGTGGCAACAAGTCGCCAAGCTGGATACCAAGCCGCATCCGCAAATACCGCTGCCAGAAGGTATCTTCGGCTCCGAGCGGGTGAATGCAGCCGGGCTCGATCTTAGTGACGGGATTGTCCTTAGGGAGCTTATGAACTGCCTTGAAGCAGCCCCCAAATCATGGGAAGCCACATTGAATGGTGGCGGTGGCGTGGCTCGACAGATTGTTTCTCCTGCAGATAGGAATGACATCGTTGGAACAGTTTTTGAAGCTACGGAAGATGATGTAGAACGAACGATAGCCAAGGCAGATACGGCGTTTGATGGATGGGATATGACACCAGCACAAGACCGTGCAGCCTGCCTAGATCGCACAGCCGATTTACTGGAAGCAAACATTCCGGAGCTACTGGCTCTGCTTGTTCGTGAAGCAGGCAAGTCCCTTGCCGATTGTATCCCTGAAGTGCGAGAAGCCGTTGATTTTTGTCGTTATTACGCTGGGCGTGCACGACTGGAGTTTAGTGATCCGGAACTGATGCCCGGACCAACAGGGGAATTGAATGAAGTCTCGCTACATGGTCGGGGGGTGTTTGCCTGCATAAGCCCTTGGAACTTCCCGCTAGCAATATTTTTAGGGCAGGTAAGCGCTGCTCTTGCTGCAGGAAACGCTGTTATTGCCAAGCCTGCCGAGCAAACACCGTTAATTGCTGCGCGAGCAGTTGAACTTTTACATGAAGCTGGCATTCCGCAGGATGTCATTCAACTACTACCCGGAGATGGGCCGAATGTTGGTAAACCTTTGGTTGATGATGAACGGATATCAGGAATAGCTTTTACAGGCTCAACCTTGACAGCAAAAATTATTCAAAATGGATTAGCAGCACGGGAAGGGGCAATTGTCCCCCTGATTGCTGAGACAGGCGGTCAAAATGCCATGATTGTTGACTCGTCAGCCTTGCCGGAACAAGTGGTTGCTGACGCTGTATTCTCGGCTTTTCGTAGCGCCGGGCAGCGGTGTTCCGCCCTAAGGGTTTTGTTTGTGCAAAATGATATCATCGACCCATTGTGTGAAATGCTCGCTGGGGCCACCCAAGAGTTACGTGTTGGTGATCCGGGTTTACTATGCAGTGATGTTGGTCCGGTAATTGATGAAGATGCCCGAACAATGCTTGAGGCGCATGCCCGTCGTATGGATCAGGAAGCCCATAAGCTGTGTGAAGCCTCATTGAGCACTGAATGTGCTAATGGAACTTACTTCGCCCCACGGGCATAGCGTATAGATCGCATCAACCAACTTGAACATGAAGTTTTTGGACCAGTCATCCATGTAATTGGATTTGATGCGGATAAGCTGGATGATGTTATTGATGATATAAATG
>JABJOR010000530.1 GCA_018664265.1 Rhodospirillales bacterium | reverse complement strand
TTAACGGCACCCTTTCCTGTGTAGTACGCCATTCCAAGAGCAACTTGTGCAGCGTCATTGCCTTGATTAGCAGCAAGGGTAAGCCAATGAAAGGCTGTCTTGTAGTCCTGAGGTACCCCTTCTCCAGAATAATATAACACCCCCAAACTTCTTTGTGCTTCGTGTAGCCCCTGTTCAGCTGCTTTGGTGTACCATTTTATAGCTACTTTTGTATTTTGAGGAACGCCATTTCCTTCGTGGTACATTACTCCCATTAGGTATTGCGCAAAGGGTTCACCTTGATTTGCAAGAGGCTCCCACTCACTCAAAGCTGTAGCAAAATCTCCAACATTGAATGCCTCCATGCCTTTATGTAAATCAGCACTGTATACAGGGGAGGTAAAAAGAATACCTATGGAAAAGGTAGCTAATAAAAGTAACTGTTTCATCAAGAGACCCTAACAAAGAACAGGCAACAATAAAAGTCTATAGGGTCTCACAGTAGCATTTTCTCCACGATAATCTAAGCACCTGTGAAGAAGATACCACAGGCCACCCCAGTCCCCCTTACTCCCCCATAGCTGTACTGAGGCTGTGCTGAAGACTTTCATGGCGTTGCGATGGAGTATTCTCTGGGCTGATCAATGCACATGCAGCTACCAATACAGGCTACGAAACGCTGCACAGTGTCTACTATATGTCTATTTTTTTGAATTATTAATCTATTTGTATTCTAATATATAAAATAAGCCTTTGAAAACATTGGTGGGCTGTGTAGGGCTCGAACCTACGACCCGCTGATTAAGAGTCAGCTGCTCTGCCAACTGAGCTAACAGCCCCCATAGCCTTATTGTATCAAGAGCGCATATAGCAAAGCCCCATGGCTTTGTCGATCACCTTTTATCTGGAAGTGGCATTGCGAGGCTCAGGCATCGATTTCGCTGGAGCGACGCCCGATCAACATATCACGGTGGACGTACACGCCCATCAACATTCCAAATCCGATCATCAGCGTCAACATCGCCGTGCCGCCATAGGAAATCAATGGCAAAGGAACTCCGACTACGGGGATCAATCCGGTTACCATGGCTATGTTGATAAACACATACAAAAAGAAGGTTGCTGTCATGCCAATGGCGACCAAACGCCCGAACTGATTTCGACATGATAAAGAAAAGAAAATACCGTATATCAAAATAATGCTGTAAAGCCCAAGCAGCATCAATGCACCAACGATGCCGAACTCTTCCGCCAGCATGGTGAAAATAAAGTCCGTCTGCATTTCAGGAAGGAAGCTCAAATGGCTTTGGGTGCCTTGCATGAAACCTTTGCCAAATACGCCACCGGAACCAAGAGCAATTTTTGACTGGATAATATGATAACCACTACCCAATGGATCGTTCTCAGGGTTTAAGAATGTTAACACACGTTGTTTTTGGTAATCCCGCAAGAATTGCCACCCAATGGGAAGGGACGATATGGCAACGGCCAGAACGACACCAAATTTCCACATACGCACACCGGCAGCAAAAAAGATTGCACCACTACCAAGCACCAACATCAACGCAGTGCCAAGATCTGGCTGACGCATAACCAGCCCGGCAGGAAGCAAAACCAATATTAAAGGTGCAATAAGATGCAAGGGGCTATGAACATCTTCCAGCCGAGCACCATGAAAATATCGCGCCAGAGCAATAACCAATGCAATCTTCATAAGCTCGGACGGCTGAACCGTAACAATGCCCAGATCAATCCAGCGCTGTGCCCCCATGCCGATAGTCCCGGCAATTTCCACAGCAATTAGCAAGACCATGGCAGCACTGTAAATAAAATAGGCGTACCGCAGCCAGAACCGGATATCGACCATGGCAATACACGTCATCAAAACCAGGCCAAATCCAAATCGTGCCATCTGTCGGGAAGCCCATGGATCAATATTACCATCAGCGGCCGAATACAGCATGGCAAAGCCTACGCTGGCGGTAATACATAAAATAATGACAAACAGCCAATTTATGCGCCAAAATTTTTGCCACAAGGTCAGAGACGGTTCACCATAACGAACATCAAGCATGCTTGGCATTTTCCACCCCATCCTTTTTGTTCAAATCAGCGTCTTCAATTGGACTCGATACCGTCGATAAAATATTCAAACGTTGTGCTTCATAAAGTACATCGCGTGCGATAGGGGCCGCAACGGAAGAGCCGCCACCGCCATGTTCGACGACGACTGAAATGGCATAACGTGGATTGTCTACTGGGGCAAAGCCTACAAACAAAGCATGATCACGATCTTTCCATTCCAGTTCACTATTTTTCAAAACCCCTGTTTCGCGTTCCGCCTTGGAAATTCGGCGCACCTGCACAGTGCCTGTCTTGCCCCCCATCATCATATCCGCTTCTTTAATCCGTGATCTGAATGTTGTCCCACGAGGGTCATTTACAACACGAGCCATGGCATCGCGCACCAACTTCATATTAGCACTGGAAACATTCAAGCTTTCACCTGCGACAGCATTCACAGCATCTTCAGCTCCATCCGGACTAAGCAAACGTTTGGTTAAGTGTGGCTTTAATTTTATCCCGCCATTGACCAACTGCGCTGTCATTACGGCCAATTGCAATGGAGTAACGAGGATATAACCCTGACCAATTCCTAAAATAACAGTTTCACCCTTCTGCCAGGATGATCCGATCGTTTCCTGTTTCCATTTATTTGATGGAATTAGGCCGCCGTGCTCGCCAGCAAGGTCAATTCCAAGAGCATCACCCAAACCAAACCGTCTTGCCATTTCCGCAATTCGCTGAACACCAATGCGCTTGGCTATTTCATAGAAAAACACATCACAGGACTGGGTTATGGCGTCTGAACAATTAAGTGTGCCATGTCCGTGTTTCTTCCAGCAATGGAACGTTGCATTTCCAAGCTCCATCTTACCGGAGCAAAAGAATTTGCTGTCAGGGGTAATAACCCCTCTTTCAAGAGCGGCCAATGCCACAATCATTTTAAAAGTCGAGCCGGGAGAATACTGCCCGCCAATGGATTTATTGATCAACGGAGAACGTGGATTGCTGACCAAGTCATTCCATTGCTTGTTTGATAATCCCTGATTGAAATTGTTGGGATCAAAGCTGGGACTGGACATCAACGTCAAAATTTCTCCGCTATGAATATCCATAACCACGACAGAGGCGCTATGCTCAGAAATTTTTTCTGCCGCAAATCGCTGCAATTCCAAATCCAGTGTCAGACGGACTTCACTACCAGGAAGGCCTTCGTTGCGCTCTAACTCGCGAATTACCCGTCCATAGGCATTAACTTCAACTTGCGAATTTCCCCCTGCGCCGCGTAATGCCAGATCATGAACCTTTTCAATACCGGCCTTGCCAATGCGAAAGCCCGGCAATTCAAGCAATGGATCGCCCGTTAATTCTTTTTGTGAAACAGGGGCCACATACCCTAACACATGGGCAAACTCACCCGCATAAGGATAATAACGGCTTTCACCGACATCAATCATCACACCCGGCAGGTCTGGTGTATTCACTTCTATTCGCGATACCTGTGACCAATCGAGATTCTCACGGACTGTAACGGGAACAAAGCTGCGGTTGCGTTTTACATCTCGTAGAATTCGTTTCCGATCTTTTTCCCCAAGATCAATAATTTGCTCAAGGGCGTTCAATGTTCCTTCCACAGACTCTGTGTTTTCAGAAACCAGCAACACCCTGTAATTTTGTTGATTGTACGCAAGCGGGCGTCCTGCGCGATCCGTAATACGTCCGCGCGGTGGGGCGAGCAGGCGGAAATTAATCCGGTTCTCAAACGCCAGAGTCTTGTATTTATCGGATTCTACGACCTGAAGATAATACAAACGTGCGGTAAGGGTGCTAAGCAGAAAGAACTTCCCGCCAATAAGCATCGCTGTTCGCCGGCCAAACAGTTTATTACGGTCTGAATCGCGATGCATAAAATTTTACTCCAGCTTCAGATAGGCATTTTGGAAGTATAAGAACAGCCATGCCAACAAAGGGAAGAAACTAAAGTTCAAAATAAACTGGAAGAAGACAGCTTTTGGTTCAACCACTGCAACGGCGAGGATAGAAACCAATATCCAGGAAACAACTGAAGCCCCCAACGCCATCAAACCAAAACCCAACCAGACGACAACGAAGGATTTTCCGACAAAGAACCTTTGTTGAAAAACAACAACACCATAAACAATCAGGAAAACAAGGGCGTTCACCCCCAGTGGGGTTCCGGACAACACGTCATAGCAGGCGCCAATTAGAAAAACTGCCAGCGGCGGCATTAATTGTGGGCGGTAAATTGCCCAATGATAGACTGCCATCAAGGGTAGCACCGGCATAACCCGTGATAGTCCGGGAATATGCAATGGTATAACATTCAACAGCACCAACAGCAGGGTAAGCAATACTGGCAGGCTGTTGCGTGTTACTGTATCGAGGCGCTGGCCAAACGTTGGCTTCATCGCTCGTCCTTACTTGATGGAAGCTTCAAAGCTGTTCCAAAATATGTCACGCAGTATATCATTGTTCGGAAGAAACTTCACCTGCACCAGTTTTTTCTTCTGATACGGCCTGGACCTCCGGATATGTGGCAGATACAGGTGTTTCTTCAATAACTTGTTTGCGCAAGATGCCGCTGAGGCCAAAGTCGACGACCCGGATCAATTCAAGTTTGTCTCTTTCCACATACGGCTCAACACTGGCACCATTTTCATTCACAGTCGCCACAACCCCGACAGCAAGACCAACGGGCAGAACACCACCGTGACCAGAAGTCGTTACTTCATCACCGGGTGATAATGTTTCTCCGGGCGGCAAGTGAATTATTCGAGGACGGTCCGAGTTATCGCCCGTTAAAATTGCTCGCGTGCGGTTCGGGCCAACGACGACTGGAATTCTGGAATTCAAATCCGTAATCAGCAAAATTCTTGAAGAGCGAGCCCCAACACCGGCAATCCGCCCGACGAGTCCTTCTCCGGTAACAGCGGCTTGACCTTTTTGAACGCCATCGCGCTTGCCTGCATTTAACAACAGACTATGGGCAAAAGCACCGCCCGTATCGGCAATGACCCGCGCAGAAATATATCCAACAGAAAGATCCGGAACGTAATTGAGTAATTTCTGCAAGGCTTTGTTTTCCGCTTCCAATTTACGGGCCAAAGCCTGCCACTGCATCAAACGTTCATTATTCTCGCGAAGAATTTGATTTTCTGCATGCATTCCCCACAAGCCTTCAACACGATGGATAAAAGCTGTCGCGCTCGTCACGGGTGCAGAAACAATATCCAGGATTGGGGCTACGGTATCGGTAATCGTCGTGCGCGCACGTTCAACAAGAACAATGTCGACCTTGCCAAGCATCATCAAGGCAAAGGCTGCAACGATCAAACCAATATAGGCAAACCTCTGGGCTAACCCTTTAATGGGTTGCGCAATCCGGATAAATCCTTGTGGGCCTTCATTCATAGGAGGCGTACGTTCCTTGTGGATAAAGTCAGAACTATTGATTAACGATCAATAACATGTGTATTTTTATAAGGGTTTTATTGAGAAAGTACGAAGAAATCAAAGAAAATCTCCATAATCCAGTTTTTATGCGCACTTTCATAACAAAAATCCGCCCAAAAACGGTAATTGAGTGTTTTACGCTCCAGCGGCTTGTAGTGAATGAACTTTTCGACCTACGTGCCCGCGCCGGTTCGTAGGCGGTCTGCATTCGCAACTTTAAAAGTACAAGGTTTCAGTGCGTGTTTTAAAGGATACCTTATTCAACTAACTTTAAACTATTAGGCTTTTGTTTTTCTTGTGTGTTTGGTGCAGCAGCTATTCCGAACAATAAATTTGATAACTCATGTTCGGGAATTTTAAGGGCATCAGCAATATGTGTAATTGTTACTCCCTCACGCCAAAGGTCGGTAAGAATCTTCTGCCATACTTGGGAGGTTTCAGACTCAATTCCATGTGGTTCTTTTGTTCTACCTAGTTTATTTAACTCAATGCAATATCCTCGATAATGCCAGTCTGAGATAACACCCTGTTTATGAAGCGTGTACGCTAAAGCCGCAGTAGACACTTTCCATCGTTTTTTGCCCCTAATTAGATCATTAAGACCATGCACGAATGGAAGCCTCGCCTTCACGTCAGCAATAGGCATAAGGAAAGCAGAGGCAAAAGCATTTGCTTGATCTTCAGCATTTCTATGACTCGGTCCACCATGCCGATGCAACACTAAATGACCGAGTTCATGAGCCCCATCAAAACGGCTATGCTCAGGAGTTTTCATAGTGTTCAAAAAGACATAAGGTTTGTCATTACGCCAAAAAGAGTAAGCATCAAGATGTCTGGTTCCCTCCGATAATGAAAAAACTCGAACACCATGTGATTCCAACATATTTATCATATTACCAATGGGTCTTTCGCCTATACCCCAATGGGTTCGGAGAGCTATAGCTGCTTCCGTTGGTGTATGATTATCCAATTGGGGTAAAGAGTGATCGGGCAATTCAAAGCGTTCATTGATCCAATCATCCAATTCAAAAGCTAAAGCGCCTGCAGCTAGCGCAGCATTCCGTGAAGTTGCTGTTAAAGACCGCAAAGAACGAAAACTTACAGCTTCTGAATTGGGGTAATCGATTTTCCCACTCTCAAAGAATTTCTGTGGATACCCCGATATTTTAATAAGATTGTCGACACTATTCTGGCTTAATTCATGTGTCCCAGCTTCGAAGCGCTGAACCGTTTTACGGTCAATGCCAAGAGCTTTTGCGAATCCACTTTTAGTCAGTCCCAATCGTAACCGGACCAACTCAATACGTTCTGGATTTAACATCTTATCGTCGACGAATTTCAATATCTACAGATTCAACTGCATCATCAGTTTTATCGTCAATCTTATGATCTACAATCGATTTACCGTCATTTGTTATGAGCATAATTCGTTTTCCAAAATCGGTAAAATACTGACCATCAAAAGCTATAGGCAAACTCAATTCAGCCGTAGTAGGTCTGTAGTCATCTGTAAACATTCCTAGGACCCATGTTTGATAACCATCATCATTGGAAACCTCTTGCTGAGAAAACCCAGGTAGCCACGCAGTCTTATTGCACATTGATTTTTTTCGACTGATTTCGCCCTTAGGTGATTTATTCGTCGGCCTAACCAAGCGATTACCAGCGTGTTGATCAAAATTACAAGGAACAACACGAATCATCTTTTCCGGATTTTTAATAGCGCACTGATTGTGAGAATCATCTTTGATCCATATGTCAGAAAGGTATGTTTCACGTAAGGCTCTTCCGGCCTTATCATAAACGACCATGCTTCCGAAACCGAGAGCATCGTTATCAGTAACAAATGATTTCTCGCGATCCGCATAACGGACACAATCAATAAGCCCTTCAAT
>JABJOR010000529.1 GCA_018664265.1 Rhodospirillales bacterium | reverse complement strand
GGTATTCCAATCTGGGTTATGGTTATTGGCATGGGCGGGATATCTCTTGGTCTGTTCCTGTTTGGCCCACGCCTGATCCGTATGGTTGGGGAGCAGATTACCAAGATGAACCCCATGCGGGCGTTCTGTGTGTCCCTGTCAGCGGCTCTCACTGTGATTATGGCCTCTGCATTGGGATTACCAGTCAGCTCAACACATATCGCTGTTGGTGCGGTTTTCGGAGTCGGGTTTTATAGAGAGTACTATTCAGAAAAAAATAAACGCAAACGCAGAGAACTGCGTGAATTGAAACGTAGTGGAGAGGCGCCGGAACCGGGACAGGATATTGAGAAATCAACCTACTTCAATTTCACCAAGCCGCGACGCCTGGTCAGACGATCTCACTTCATTACGATCATCATGGCCTGGGTCATAACAGTACCCACAGCCGCTTTACTGTCAGCCCTGATCTATTATGGATTGGTCTTTATCCAGCCTTAAGAACCCATAGCGGGACACCCTGTTCCGCACACAGGTTGGCCGCAAGGTCCCATATCAGGGGCCTTGCCAGCGCTGCTGGCTACATTGGGAGCCATTATCGCCTTGGAAACTTTCTTGTTGCCGCATTCAGGGCAGGCGAGTTTCCGCTTTTTGGACTTTTCATCATATTCCGAGCTTGAGGAAAACCATTCCTCGAACACATGACCTTTTTGGCATTGAAGATTATAGACAATCATTTTATTTCCCTCACCAGTTCTGCATGGCTGCTTGAAGATTTTCGTCTAGCTTGTCAAGAAACTGGGTTGTTGTCATCCAGCCTTGATCAGGGCCAACCAACAGAGCCAGATCTTTGGTCATATAGCCACTTTCAACGGAGCTGATACAAACTTTTTCAAGGGTTTCAGCAAACTTGATAACATCGGGTGTTTCATCAAACTTGCCTCGCGCCGCAAGGCCACGTGTCCAGGCAAAAATCGAAGCTATAGGATTGGTTGATGTCTGTTTGCCTTCCTGATGCTGGCGATAGTGACGGGTCACGGTGCCGTGGGCAGCTTCCGCTTCAACGGTTTTGCCATCAGGGGTCATAAGTACAGATGCCATCATGCCAAGGGAGCCATAACCTTGAGCAACTGTATCAGACTGGACATCGCCATCATAGTTCTTGCACGCCCAGACAAAGCCGCCGTCCCATTTCATGGCACACGCCACCATGTCATCAATCAGGCGATCCTGATAGGTAATGCCCTTCTCGGCGAAGGCTTCGGCAAATTCAGCATCAAAGATTTCCTGAAACAGCTCGACAAAACGGCCATCATATTGCTTGAGGATCGTATCCTTGTGCGAGAAAAACACAGGCCAACCCAGATCGAGGCCGTAGTTCAAACAAGCACGGGCAAATCCGCGAATGGATTCATCAAGATTATACATCGCCATAGCAATACCGGCTTCCGGCGCCTGAAAAACTTCACGCTCAATGACTTTACCACCATCATCCGGCTCGAACTTCAGTGTCAGTTTGCCTGCGCCGGGGAATTTGAAATCTGTTGCGCGATATTGATCACCAAAAGCATGGCGGCCAATAACGATTGGACGGGTCCAGCCAGGGACCAGTCGAGGCACGTTTTTACAGATAATTGGTTGGCGGAAAACTGTGCCGCCAATGATATTACGGATCGTGCCGTTGGGAGAACGCCACATCTCCTTTAGTCCAAATTCTTCGACACGAGCCGGCGTCGGGGTAATTGTCGCGCACTTGACACCAACACCATATTTCTTGATCGCTTCGGCGGAATCAATTGTGATTTGATCCCCTGTTTCATCACGCTTTTGTACGCTCAGATCGTAGTATTTCAAATCAATATCGAGATAGGGCAGTATCAATTTTTCCTTAATGAATTCCCAAATGATTCGTGTCATCTCGTCGCCGTCAACTTCGACAACAGGATTAACAACTTTGATCTTCGACATAGTGTTCTCCATAAAATTCTATAAACGGCCTTGTCACAGTCTAAGTCACTGGCTTAATGAGCCGGACATTAGTCTTCAACCTATCTACAGGCAAGACACGCAGGACCGGTATCGCAACATTCGTAAAGTTTACAGGCGCTCCAGCTTTGGCTTTTCAGTGGAAGAAGCAGCCTTGGATAAGGCATCAAAAACCCCATCAACAGAATCAACGACACAGAACAAATCCTTCGCTGATTCAGAAGCAAATCCTTTTTGTATTGTCGTTTCAATCAACTCTGATAACGGAGTCCAGTATCCATTTACATCAAGAATAATTATTGGCTTGTCATGAAGTCCAAGTTGGCGCCACGTCATGATTTCAAAAGTCTCATCCAGTGTCCCCAAGCCACCGGGAAGGCTAATAAACGCATCAGATGCTTCAAACATTTTGGCTTTACGATCATGCATGGATGTTGTGACGATGAACTCGTCACTCTCTTTACGGCCCACTTCAAGACGATCAAGAAATTTCGGAATAATCCCAGTAATTTTACCACCATTGCTATGAACTTCATCAGCCAGCGTGCCCATCAGCCCTATGTTTCCGGCACCATAGACAAGTCGAATGTTTCGTTTTGCCATCTCGGCACCCAATTCACGGGCAACGGCACTGTATGCAGGATCATCACCAGCACGAGAGCCACAAAACACACACAGAGAAGAAATTTTATCCATTTCGTATATATACCGCTTCATTTTCCAAGGTTTCTAATGGCCCTTATATAAGGTGCACCTGTTCTGGTTGGCAATACCGTTGAAGATGCCGAATCGAAACGCTCGGAAATATAAAAAACCCTTAGCGAAGCAATTACAGTACACAACACCTTAACGGAAGGTATTGTGATGCCGTCATCAATCCGGGCGTTTTTTCACGTAACCCATTGTAAACAATGCAGTTCGGTTCGAAATATTACCCCCACCTCTCACAGGAGCCCAAAGACATGTTGCCTGTGAGGGCTTTCGCATCTTACTCTGTCGTTAATAAATATTAAAAAATCACCTCTATGGTGAGGGGGATTCATGTGATTTTTGAGGGTGAAGCGAATTATTGAAATGCATTATTTAAAAAATCCGTTTGTGCTGGCTATCCTCGGTGGCGTTATCGTCGGGGTTGCTATTGCATTAAATTTCATGCTTCGCGATGATGATGTCATTGAGCCTCGTGTTAGTGAGACGACCGAACAACAATCGACACAAACGGCCACAAACATAATTACTGAAAGCCCTGAAGTCGAAACTACAGAAAGCTCATCAGAGCAATCAACTCAGTCATCGAGCATCGTTGTTGAACCTCAACAGGAAATTACTGAGACACAAGAAGAAGAAGAACAACAACAAGAGGCTCCTGTCCACGTAAAGCCTTCCTTTGATGTGGTTCGCATAACAACGGACGGGCATGCTGTTATTGCTGGTCAGGCAGAACCAGGTTCGACAATCAAAGTCTTTTTGGATGACCAGTTACTTGGAACAGCCAAAGCCGACAAACATGGTGAGTGGGTGTTTGTCCCCTCAAAGCCTCTGCTCCCAGGCACTCAGGGCCTGACTCTGCATGCAACCAGCCCGAACGGTTTTGTCATCAAGTCTGAACAAAATGTCGTTGTAAATGTACCAGAACGAGACGGCCAGGATGATACGCAGTCCTTTGCCGTAGCCCTGTCACAAGAGATCAACACCCCCACACAGGTTTTACAAAAACCGGGTGAGCTAACAACAAGCCTTTTGTCAATTGATGCTATTGATTACAACGATGATGGCGAATTCTCTATCACTGGTACGGCAAAAGCCAATTCCATGGTCAATCTGTACCTGGACAATACCTACATCGGAACATCCCGGACTTCCGATACCGGGCAGTGGTATATCCTGCCTGAAATGCGCGTAAAGCCAGGACAGTACGAGCTTCGTGCCGATCAGGTTGACGACAGGGGAGAAGTCTTGGAACGCATAACCATGCCATTCATGCGCGATGAAATGAAACCCGATATTAATCCAGACACCTTCTATGTCGTACAACCGGGTAATTCTTTGTGGCGGATAGCGCGGCGGGCATATGGTGAAGGGTTGCAGTATACGGTGATTTATGTGGCAAATAAGGACCAAATAGGTAACCCGGACCTGATATACCCGGGGCAGATATTCAGCCTGCCGCTGTCCAATTAATCAAAACTATCTGTTAAATAACACGCTCCGGGTGATCAATGATCTCACCGGACGGTTTTACGTATTCTGATAACAGATCGAGATACGGCTTTGCCTGTAACAACATTGTTGTCACCAGCGTTAGTAAATTGTGTGGAGTAATAGGTTTATCGTTTGTGACTTCATTGCTTAGAATCAGCTTCTGATTTTTTGTCAGAACCATATTTAAACCCAGCTTTGCATTAATGGCGGAAAGAATTTTTGCTGCAGCAACCCGCGAATTATAAGACTCTGCTGAATAAGGCATATTTCCAAGAATAGTTCTGATGTCTATGGTCGTAACATCATCACGCGACTGTGCACGAACAGCAAAAGGATACCCAAGATAGGTAAAGTTAAAATCCAGATGTCCGGAACCCTCTTTATGAACCAGAAGACCTGTATTACTCAAAACTTCCTTGAGCTTCTCCGCCTTGATGTTCTTCTTGCCAACATTCTCAGTGGACACAGTTACCTCGTTTCAAATTTTTTAATTATCTGTAATTTAAATTCAGAGGCAAAAAACGCCTATTAATCTACCAAGAAAAACACCGTAGCGAATAAAATCGTATTAATCAATTCATCGTCTTCACTTGTGTTATTAACAGGGGAAGGTATCATCGCGAAATCGATTATATTCAACCACTGAAGGCCTCATTCGGCATGCTAAAATCTGTTCTTGTTCCAATTAATCCTGCTGGCTGGCCCTTCATTGCTATTTTTGCCATTGCTGCCAATTTAATGTGGTGGGCAAACACATGGTTTGGTCTCATTGGTGTCGTTCTAACACTCTGGTGTGTTTATTTCTTCCGCGACCCGGAACGTGTAACGCCAACGCGTGAAGGACTGATCATTACGCCTGCGGATGGTGTGGTGCAGCTGATTGATACCGCTGTGCCGCCGCCAGAACTGGATATGGGCGATGATGCACGTGACCGGGTTTGCGTCTTCATGAATGTTTTCAACGTCCATGTGAACCGTGTTCCCATAGATGGTATTATTCGTCGTATAGCCTACCGTCCTGGCCGTTTCCTCAATGCATCTCTGGATAAAGCCAGTGAACACAATGAACGCGAGAGCTACAGACTGGAAACTGATTCTGGTGACGATATAGCCTTTGTACAGATTGCCGGACTTGTTGCACGCCGCATCGTTTGTCAAGTTCAGGAAGGGCAACCCGTTGAAGCAGGACAACGTTTTGGCCTGATCCGTTTTGGCAGTCGCGTCGATGTATACCTGCCCAAAGGCATAAAGCCCCTGGTTGTTGTAGGTCAAACCATGACAGCAGGTGAATCCATTATCGCAGATATGAAGGCTAAAAAAACAGAGCCACTGCGTGAAGGCCGTGCGAGCTAACCCCCATGGAAACCTCTCAACCATCACCGCCTCCCGTCAAGAAACGAAAGT
>JABJOR010000528.1 GCA_018664265.1 Rhodospirillales bacterium | reverse complement strand
CCTGTGATTGATTTCTGCTCGGCGCGCGTGACAGTAAGCGAGTCTGGCTCTGCATTTTTAGTAATTGTGCTGCCAGCCCCGATAATGGCGCCATCCCCGACGGTGACTGGTGCCACAAGCGCTGTGTTGGAGCCAATAAATGCCCCTTCGCCAATGACTGTGTGCGATTTGTTGAACCCGTCATAGTTACAGGTAATGGTCCCCGCACCAATATTGGCATTTGCGCCGACGGTGCTATCGCCTATGTAGCTCAGATGATTTGCTTTTGCGCCAGTGCCAAGCTCCGCGTTCTTGATCTCGACAAAGTTTCCGACTCTTGCACGTTCACCAATGGAAGCTCCAGGGCGCAGGCGGGCATATGGGCCGAGAGTCGCGCCGTCTTTAACGGTGCAGCCTTCCAGATGGGAAAAGCCCTTGATGGTCACATTGTCGCCAATGGCGACGCCGGGGCCGAAAAACACATTGGGCTCAACCACAACATCTTTACCAAGCACGGTGTCATGGCTGAAGGTTACAGTGTCCGGTGCAATAAGGGTCGCACCACCATCCAGCGCTTTGCTGCGTAGGCGTTGCTGCATGATGGCTTCAGCTTGGGCGAGGTCAGCGCGAGTATCCACACCGATTTGTTCTTCTTCGGAAACTTCCAAAAAGGCACAAATACGACCATCGTCCCGGGCGATTTTAATCAGGTCAGTCAGATAGTATTCGCTTTTGGCATTGTCATTGCCGATGCGCTCCAGCATGGACAACACGACAGAGCCATCAATGGCCATGGTGCCGCCGTTGCACAGATCAATGGCGAGCTGTTCGGGGCTTGCGTCGCGGGCCTCAACAATGGCTCCTAGCTCACCCTCATCATTGGTAATCAGACGTCCATAAAGGCCAGGATCTTTTGAGCGAAAGCCCAGAACCACGACTGCCGGGTTATCCGCCGCTTGGCGGCGTTCCATCAATTTGGTAAATGTTTCTTGAGTTATCAGCGGGTCAGACCCGGAAACCGTGAGTATATCACCAGGTGCGGTCTCAATATGCGCTTTGGCGCTGAGAACCGCATGCCCTGTGCCCATGGGCTCATACTGAATGGCTGTTTTATGGGGTGCGACAGCGTCTGCGACCATATCCATGTTCTCGCTGATCACGGCACAGATATTTCCAACACCAGCACTTTGCAGTGTGTTGATCAGGCTGCAGATCATCGGCTGGCTGGCAATGGGATGCATGACTTTCGGCAAGCTGGATTTCATACGCGTGCCGAGCCCGGCAGCAGTAATTATAGCGGTCATTGATTGAATGTTCATAAGTTGGTCTGCAACACGGTCAAAATTTCAGAAATACGAATCAGTATGGAGAAAGTGCCACAGGACAGAGAGCAGGCCAAGTCAAAGATTGTTACGAATTCCTGCAAGCAATAGTTTATTTTTTGTAGTGATTTACTTGGTCACCATGCAACTGGCTGACAGGCAAAAAAGATAAACCTATATCTCTTTAAATTAGGTGAATTCAATTTACTTTAATCCCTTTGATCTGTGGCTCAGGCAATTATTAGAAACCAATTTTCTCTGACCCCATTGATCTCACCATTGATCTTTTTCTCTGACCCCATTGATCTTTAATAGAAATATGTTGTCCTATTTTTGCTTTGCGAAATAACTTTTGAATACCCCATATAAAATACCAATAATTACACATGCAATGCTCAAAAATGTTGTGTGGTTCATTGATGTTTCCATCGCAAACTCAGAAACGTTTATGACAATCCAAGTCCATATCATTATTGATGCTAACGTCCCAAAAAAAGTTGCTACAGCAATGCCTTTCAAATCGACCTTTGCTATACCAGAAGCTAGATAAAAAGCGCCTATATAATTGGGATGAATTGCCATAAAAAAAGCTCCTAATGTGCCATATTTTTCTAGAACGTATCTTGCTTTTGCCAATATCTCCGTGTGCCCGAGTCGATTTACGAAAGGTTGAAAAAAACGACCCAATACATAATTGAACATTACGCCCGCAAGTATACCAAGCCATATTGCCAGCAATAATGGTAAAATATTTGCTAATGGAAAATCACGAAAAGTTAAGAGAATAGTTACAAGGACAACGGACCCGGGAAAATAAAAACTCAATACGAATACCGTTTCCATAATGGAAAAGGCCAATAGTAGAGCAAAAAATACCCAACCCCTTTTATCATACATTTGCAATGAATAATCAACTAAGGCTTGAAAATTAACAAAGCTCTGTAGGTAGTCAAAACTAATCAACAAGGCGGCGATATACAAAAAACCCCTTGCATGAAAAACCACACCAAGAAACTTATGAGGCAAGGCTTTTCTCAATCACATAGTTTATGTACGCACCGTATACGTCCACGTACACAAATGCCCACAAAGCAGCAATCCGTCCATAGACAAACACGTCATAAGGAACACCAAACCATTCTCTATGATTATGCTCCTTATATGCCCGAAGTAACTTCGATCCCCTCCCCATATAGTGAAGTAAAATCACCGCACTTACTACTGCAACAATAAAGGATGCTAGGAGTATTGGGTGAATGTCTAAATGGTCTGAAAGAGGGATAATTTTCTTGGTAATAGGGTCGTATGCGGAGGAGTAAAGAATAAAATTTATCTGATTTGCAATAAACATGGTTGTTGCTAGTAAGAACGTGGAAAAATGTATTAACAGGTACCCACGGTAAGAAAATAGCTTGGCAATCTTGTCGCTATATTCTCCTGATTCCAATTTTGCATTTTTGATTGAGTCATTCAATGTCGTAAAGTACCAAGACATTACGGGGCTAAGCAAAATAAGGTAAACTGTAATATTGGAGAACACGTTAGCCCATGTTTTAACTTTCCAGGCGAACTCCCAGCCGTACTCTAATGATCCAAAGACAATTAATGGGACAGACACAATTCCAAACGACAGGAAAGCGTCCAGCTTAACCCGACTAGGTTTCTTTTTGCCATTTTCGTCTTCCGACATTCACGCCACCTGCTGAATCAATTTTAGGGCTATTAAAACTTACCCAACCAAATTATTTTCCTGTCCAGCATCAACGGTTTCATACACTTTTTCAATGGTGTCTACTATCGGCATCATGACTGAACAGCCATTCAAGGATGCGAAAGCTAGCATAATTGCACTAAGAAGTATTTTCTTCATCAATAATCTCCACTAAATAAACAAGCCAATTGATATCAAAGCATATAGCGTAAAATCTTAACATTTGGTTGTCCAGAGACAATTGTAATGTGAATGGAGAGATGCCCCCATTTCTTGGGCCACTTGGTACAGAAATTTTCATTGGTAATGAATTGGCTACCATAATTAGGCTCCCACCATCTAGCATTTCACGCAGTGTATTTGTATTCGAATTTCAGATTCTTTTAGCGATATATGATTAGGAGGAGAAAAGGGGCCGTTCCGACAATATTGATGGGGCTGTTTGTCATCAATGAGGCATACTGTATCTCATCTCTTTTGACCCTATCCCCAACCTTGAGCCACTGAGAAGGTAGTGATTATGCATGACAGGCTCATGCGACCTTGTCCATCATGTTCCGGGTTAACCCGGAACATGATTTCGTAAATTCATCTGGGGTTGCCCAGTTCAAAGCGGAATGGGGTCGTTCAAAATTATATGCATTTCTCCATTTCGCTGTAATTTCCTTAACTTCACGCAAGTTTGAAAATAAGCTTTCATTCAGGCATTCATCACGCACACGGCCATTGAATGATTCACAAAAACCATTCTGGTTGGGTTTACCGGGTTGGATAAATTGCAGCCCAACGCCATTGCGTTGCGCCCAATCGAACATCACCAAAGATGTAAATTCAGTGCCGTTATCACAAACAATGAATTCTGGCCTGCCGTGTAAATCAATTAATCGGCTTAACTCTCTGGCGACGCGTCGACCATTAATCGAATAATCAACAGTGATGGTATGGCAGGCTCTGGTAAAATCATCGATTACGTTGAATAGCCGGATGCGCCGTCCACTGGATAATTGGTCGCTCATGAAGTCCATACTCCACCTTTGTATGGGGCGAGATGGTAAAACCAGTGGCCGCCGCATGACGGCGGAGCGCCGCCGTTTCTTGCGCTTGCGAACTTGCAAGCCTTCTTCCACGTAAAGCCTGTGTGTCTTCTTATGATTGGCTTTAAAGCCTTCACGGTGAAGCAATACATGCAACCGGGGATGGCCGAAACGGCGGTGACGATCAGATAGATCATGCAGACGCTGTCGCAAGATCGTGTCTGGCGGACGCACAGACCGATAGCGGATTGTCGAGCGCGGGATGTTCATGATTCGGCAGGAACGTCTCTCACTCAGCCCCAAATTTCTGCAAATCGTCACAACACGACGATGATCTTTGGGGCTCATATCTTTTTTAGCACTTCCTCAAGTGCCATCTTGTCCAGGGATAAATCCGCGACAAGCTTCTTTAATCGCCGGTTCTCGTCTTCCAAATCGCGCAAGCGCCGTGCCTCACTGACTTCAAGGCCTGAGAACTTAGCTTTCCATTTGTAGAATGTTGCGTCTGACATGCCGTATTTGCGGCAAAGCTCCGTGGCCTTAACCCCGGCCTCGTATTCCTTCAATATCCCAATAATCTGCTCGTCTGTGTATCTGCGTTTCATTATGTGTCTCCAGTAAATTGATGAAAACACTAACTTCAACATGGATCAAGTTATGGGGAGAGGGTCACTTTCCCAATCCATTGTTGCGCAGATAAGATTTAGATGGGTAATACCCCCATATTTAGGGGCCTTTGAGAGTAGAATCGTTTAAGCGGCAACGGGCATTACCGTAGCCAGTTTCTGCATCGGCGTTATCCCGCCGATAGCCATATTGGGTCTTTCGTTGTTGTATGTCCAGAGCCACGCCGTTGCGGCCCCCTGCACGTCTTCGATTGTTTCAAACAGATACTGGTTCAGCCAGTCATACCTGACCGTTCGATTATAGCGTTCAACATAGGCATTTTGCTGTGGTTTGCCGGGTTGAATAAATTGCAAAGTAATGCCTTTGTTTTCAGCCCAGGTCGCCAGTAACGTACTGATATATTCCGGGCCATTATCGCATCGTATCGCCAGAGGCCATCCTCTCCACTCGATAATTCGATCCAGCGCACGAATCACACGAGGCGCTGGCAGTGAAAAATCAACTTCAATCCCCAGCCCCTCCCGGTTGAAATCATCAATCACATTGAACGTCCTGAAGCTGCGCCCATCCATGAGTTGATCGTGCATGAAATCCATCGACCAGACTTCGTTGATGGTGGATGGCACGGAGAGCGGTTCAGGTTTTTCCCGATATAAACGCTTCTTTGGTTTAATACGCAAGTTCAGCTCCAGCTCACAGTAGATACGGTAAACACGCTTGTGGTTCCACTTGAAGCCCTTCACGTTACGCAAATACAGAAAGCACAGCATAAAGCCCCAGTTTCGATGGGACTTCGTTAAACCGATCAACCAATCGCCAATATCTGCATTCTCATCGCTGAACTTCGGCTGATAGCGATAACACGTCTCGCTGATCGTGAAGGCTTCACAGGCCGCCCTGATGTTTAGCCGCCCCTTGCTGACAGCAACCTTTGCCATCTCGCGACGTCGGGACGGCTTTACCACTTTTTTGCCATGGCTTCCTTGATGACATCATTTTGAAGCTGAACATCGGCATACATTTTCTTAAGCCGGTTATTCTCGGCTTCAAGTTCTTTCATGCGGGTCATAAGCGATGCATCCATGCCGCCATATTTTGCGCGCCATTTATAGAATGAAGCATCGCTCATACCATGTTCACGGCAAAGATCTGGAACCTTCGCTCCGGCCTCGGCCTGCTTCAAAATACTCATGATTTGACTGTCTGAATAACGTGACTTTTTCATAGTGAATCTCCTGCGTTTATAATACGAGAAAATTCTACTCATGAAGACCACTAATTTACGGGGGTATTACCCT
>JABJOR010000006.1 GCA_018664265.1 Rhodospirillales bacterium | reverse complement strand
TCTCTCCACACCTGTTGTTGCTATTACAGCGGGATTTGCCGGTACAGATTTGTTGTTGTTTGGTGCAACTAGGGGTGATGGAGATCTGGTTGTTGTGGTGCGTGGGCCGGAAGAAAACCCGGTTGTGCGCCGTAAGGAAAATGTCGGTGGCATCTGGATCAATCAAGACAATGTAACGTTTGTCGATGTACCTGCGTTTTATGCGCTGGCATCAAACCGCTCCATTGACGAATTCGTCCCAAGTGATATTGCCAGCATACACCAAATTGGTGTTGATCAGATTATTTTCAGACCACATTCACTCCAACGCCCGGTTGATGACATCACTCTTTTCAGCGAATCCGTTGTTCGTATAAAACAGCGCGAAGGATTGTTCTCAACAGATGCAATTGATCTCGTATATTTAGGAAATGGGCTATTCAGAACTTTAGTACATTTCCCTGCAAATGTAGCCGTAGGAACATATGGTATTGATGTGTACCTGTTTAACGAAGGCGAACTGATTGATAACCAGACGACATTATTGAACGTAAGAAAATTTGGTGTTGAAGCTGAAATTTTTAATTTTGCACACCGTCACTCAGCTTACTATGGTGTATTGGCGGTTTTGATTGCCGCTCTGGCAGGATGGCTGGCAAATGCAGCTTTCCGGAAAGGATAGATATGAGCACCGATCACGAAGGTGATAATACACCTGAAGAGAAAGAAGCAATTATACAGCGAACGTTTCTGTGTGTTGTCGATGACAGTGAAGAATTCACACCGACGCTTCGTTACGCTTGTCGACGGGCGAATAACACAGGTGGTCGTATTGCTTTGCTCTACATTATTCAACCGGCGGAATTCCAACATTGGCTTGGTGTTGGGGATTTAATGCAACAGGAAAGCCGCGAAGTTGCAGAAGAAATGTGTCAGGTGTTGGCAGAAGTTGTCATCAGACGCACAGAGAAAATGCCGGTGATTTATATTCGCGAAGGAAAACCCTACGAGGTCCTTTTAGACCTGATTAAGGAAGAGCAAGACTTATCAGTTCTTGTTTTGGGATCGTCTACCGCTGGTGAAGGTCCAGGGCCCATTGTTAGCCACGTGGTTAATAAAATGGCCGGTGACTTTGCCCTGCCAATTACAATTGTTCCTGGTGGTCTGAGCGATGAAGAAATAGACGCTATCGCTTGATTTTACTTTATGGCACTACGCAGGGCGCTGATTGAGGTTGCATAGTCGCCGCCTGAAAACACAGCACTTCCGGCAACCAGAACATCGGCACCGGCTTCTACGGTTGCCGCTATGGTTTTGGTGTTTACGCCGCCATCGACTTCCAATTCAATTGCCCGATCACCAATCATGGATCGTATGGTGCGTATTTTTTCAAGCTGACTTTCAATAAATGACTGCCCACCAAATCCGGGATTTACGGTCATAACAAGGATTATATCAACTGAATCGAGGACATATTCAATAACACTTGGATGTGTTGAGGGGTTAAGTGAAACCCCTGCTTTTTTGCCAAGTCCACGAATAACTTGCAGGGAACGATCCAGGTGGACATCGGCTTCTGCGTGAACCGTAATGATATCGGCACCGGCTTTTGCGTAATCTTCAAGATATGGTTGGGACGGGTTGATCATCAAATGCACATCAAACGGCAGGTCTGTGACCTTTCGAATAGCAGATATAACAGGTGGCCCAAAAGTCAGATTAGGGACAAAATGACCGTCCATGACATCGATATGAACGTAATCGCATCCGGCAGCCTCAATGGCACGAACCTCGTCCCCGAGGGAGGCAAAGTCGGCAGACAGGATTGAAGGTGCAATCTTGATGCTGGTCATTATAGTCCCTTCTCAGTTTATTACTTTACTGTTGGATCAAGTGTTCCATCTGCATATCTTTGTGCCATATCTGCCAGAGGAATGACACGAATTTTTGATGCATGGCCAGCACAGCCGAAACGCTCGAACCGATCAATGCAAACTTTTTCCATAGCAGCCATTGCCGGCTTCAGATAAGACCGTGGATCAAATTCAGCTTTCTTTTCAAACAGAACTTTTCTGATTTGTCCGGTGATTGCCATGCGATTATCCGTATCAATATTGATCTTGCGCACACCGTTTTTGATGCCAATCTCGATTTCTTCTACCGGCACACCAAAGGTCTGGGGCATATCGCCGCCGAACTCGTTGATAACGTCCTGAAGGTCTTGAGGCACGGAAGATGACCCATGCATGACCAGATGTGTGTTTGGAAGGCGTGCGTGAATAGATTTAACCACATCCATCGCCAGGATATCACCTGTTGGCTTGCGGGTGAATTTGTAGGCACCGTGAGAGGTTCCCATGGCAATTGCCAAAGCATCAACCTTGGTCTGTTTTACGAAGTCTGCTGCCTCGTCAGGATCTGTAAGCAGCATGTCTTTGTCCAGCTTGCCTTCAAAACCGTGACCATCTTCTTTGTCGCCTTCCCCAGTTTCAAGGGATCCCAGACAACCAAGCTCGCCTTCTACTGAAACGCCGACCATGTGGGCAAATTCTACAACCTTGCTGGAGATATCAACATTGTATTGGTAGCTAGCTGGTGTTTTGCCGTCTTCCTGCAACGAGCCATCCATCATGACGGATGAGAAGCCGCTGGAAATAGCAGACATACAGGTTGGTGCGCCATTGCCGTGATCCAGGTGCATGCAAATGGGAATGTGTGGGTACATTTCTGCTGCTGCAATGATCAGGTATTTTAGAACTGTATCATTTGCATATTTGCGTGCGCCACGACTGGCTTGCATGATAACCGGGCTATCGGTTTTATCTGCGGCAGACATGATGGCAAGCATCTGTTCCATATTGTTGATGTTAAAGGCAGGCATGCCAAAATCATTTTCTGCTGCGTGATCGAGCAACTGCCGGAGTGATACCAGTGCCATTTTATCTTTCCCTATAAAATAATTATAACCGAGCTTTTATTTCGCGAACAATCGCATCTGGCGTGATGTCGAAATGCTCATAAAGATTTTTAGCAGGAGCGGATGCTCCAAAGCCATTCATGCCAATGAAGGCGCCGTGGAAACCAATATAGTGATCCCAGCCCATACGAACGGCAGCTTCTACGCCGACGCGTGCTTTGACTGTTCCGATAACACTTTCACGATACGCATCATCCTGCGCATCAAACAGTTCCCAGCATGGCATGGAGATCACAGCCGTTGGAACACCGTCAGCTTGAAGTATATCACGCGCCTGCATGGCAATGGAAACTTCTGAACCTGTTGCCAGAATGGTTCCCTGACGTGCATCAAATCCACCATCTGCTTCGGCAAGAACATAGGCCCCACGAGCACACAGGTTTTCTTCTGTGTGTTCAGTTCGAAGAGTTGGAACACCTTGACGTGTCAAAACCATACCGGAAGGCGTGTTTTCAGATTGCAGGGCAATAGACCAGCATTCTGCTGTTTCCACACCATCGCAAGGACGAAACAGGTTAAAATTTGGCAAGGCTCGTAATGAGGCCGTTGTTTCTACGGCTTGGTGCGTTGGACCGTCTTCGCCCAGGCCAATTGAATCGTGGGTTAAAACATAGATAACGCGTTGCTCCATGAGAGCGGAAAGTCTCATGGCGCCTTTCATATAATCTGCAAAGACGAAGAATGTCCCGCTATAAGGAATTGCACCACCGTGCAGGGCAAGACCATTCATGGCTGCAGACATTCCATGTTCGCGAACGCCATAGTGAATATAGCGACCAGAATAATCATCCGGTGTAATCGGGTTCATGCACGGGGCTTTGGTGTTTACAGAGCCCGTTAAGTCCGCCGATCCGCCGATGAGTTCTGGCAGATATTCGGCGATGGCTGCCAGTGTTTCGCCCGAAGCAACGCGCGTTGCCCAGGATGGCTTTTCTTCTGATACGCGTTTTTTGTGTGCGTTCAGGGCATCGATCCAACCTTCTGGTAGGCCACCATTTACTGCGCGATTAAAGTTTGATTTTCCGGAATCATCAAGTGCATCAAATCGGGATTTCCAGTTTGCGTGCTCGCCTGCACCTTTCGATCCAATTGTACGCCATGCGTTCAGGATATTATCTGGAATATCAAAAGGAGCATGTGTCCAGCCAAGGCGCTCGCGTGTTGCTGCAAGTTCTTCATCGCCAAGGGGTGCACCATGAATACCTGATGTGCCCTGTTTATTCGGAGCGCCAAAGCCAATTACAGTGCGGCAGGCTATCATAGATGGCTTGTCTGAACGACGAGCGTTTTCAATAGCTGTGGCGATCGCTTCATGTTCGTGACCATCTACGGATTGAACATCCCAACCTGATGCTTCAAAGCGTTTACCCTGATCATCAGCAACACTCATATTCGTTGGGCCATCAATGGTGATGGCATTGTCATCAAATAAGACAACAAGATTGGCAAGCTTAAGATGGCCAGCCATGGAAATGGCTTCATGACTGATGCCTTCCATCAGACAACCATCGCCAGCAATAACATAGGTGTGATGGTTTACGATATCGTCTCCGAAACGGGAGTTCATCATGCGCTCACCAAGAGCCATGCCGACGGCTGTTGCAATGCCCTGCCCCAGAGGCCCGGTTGTCGTTTCGATCCCTGCTGCATGACCATATTCTGGGTGGCCGGCTGTTTTGGCACCTAATTGACGAAAGTTTATAATTTCCTCTTTCGTCATTCCAGGATAGCCCGTGAGGTAAAGCAACGAGTATAAAAGCATGGAGCCATGTCCGGCTGATAACACGAAACGATCACGATCTGCCCAATCTGGTGCGGCAGAATCAAATTTCAGGAATTTGGAGAAAAGAACCGTTGCGACGTCGGCCATACCCATGGGCATTCCCGGGTGTCCTGATTTCGCTTTTTGAACAGCATCTGCAGACAAAAAACGAATGGCATTGGCCATATCCGAATCGTTAACTTGATCACCCGGCATTGTGGGTCTCCTGGAATTGTAGGGCATAAGAAATGTGTATGTGCTTGTCGCGAATCCTGACGCAAGAGTCCAGCACTGGCAGGCTTTTTTTGAAAAAAATTTACGATATTTTTACTGTATGCAGTGAAAGGAAAAATAAATGATGTATTTTAAGAAAAAACAAGTTAAAGTGTGATTATATACTTAGTGCTTATTTGCATACAGTAGTATAAACTTAACTGTACAGTAGAAGCTCCAGAAATATGAAAAATGCCGCTGCAGAAATTATGTATAATGCAGATCAAATAAGTGAATTTGATCGTGATTCTCTGTGGTCATTACCTCTTTTAATGATCCCGTTTCAATCTGATGCATTAAAGGGTTCACGGTTGGTCAAAAACAACCAGTTGGAAGGTGTCGTTAAGCTTTTTAATGACGCAAAAACGGGTCGTGGGCACGTTTCACCGGAACATTTACATAAGTTTTTTGCGGATATTAGTGATTCAGACATCAATGTGGTCAGGAAACTTTCACTCTTAAAAAGTTATGATGTGTATAGCCTTCGTATTTCCCTTCGTCAGAACGGGATTGATGTGGAAGACTATGATGATTTGAAATTATCTGAAAATAAACAATTGGAATTACAGGATTATATGAGGCCGTTTCTCTCGAATCTCATTGTTAATATCTTCGATCCGGAAGATGCCAAAAATTTCGATTTGAATGATGCTAATTTGTTAAATATTTTTTATAACCCGGATATACAGAAAACCCGCAAACAGCTTCGCAGTATAGCTGGTATGATGGATATCAAGCTTCAGGATGTCCCTTCGTTTTTACAAAAATATGGCGATGTTTATCTTTCCGTTGCCTACTAGAGCATTTCCGTAAATAAATGAATCAAATTATGATTTATTGATTCCTTTTTAAGACTATTCGTGATTCCCTTGTATATTGCATCACAAGGGAGCTAGTACTGTGACAATTTCACAAGATTTACGTATTCGCCTAGTGAAGAAAATTGCGACAGGGATATCCTGCCGCCAGGCCGCAAAACACTTTGAAGTGAGCCCCAGCTCAGCTATTCGATTTAGCAAGCAGTACGAGGCAGAGGGGTCCGTGGATCCCAAGAAACGTGGCCCTCAAAAACGCCGCCTTGATCCATATGGCGAGGATATCCTGGGCTGGATCAAGGAGACACCAGATATGACTCTGCAAGAACTGTCTCAACGCTTGTCAGGCATCCATAATATTTGCGCCCCGAAGTCGACCATAGATGACTGGTTCAGGTCACGGGATATCAGCTTCAAAAAAAACGGCACACGCCAGCGAACAGGAACGTGCTGATGTGCAGGTGGCCCGGACAGTTTGGCGCAAACGGCAGAACTGGCTTGCGGCCCACCCTGAGAAGATCGGCAACCTCGTATTCATAGATGAAACCGGGCTCAACACCAAGATGGCGCGTCTCAGAGGGCGCTGTATCAAAGGCCGGCGGATGGTTGCTAGCATTCCCCACGGGCATTGGAAAACCATGACCTTTATTGCCGGATTACGGTGTGATCGTTTAACCGCTCCCTGGGTCATTGATGGCCCTATGAATGCTGATACCTTCGAGCATTATATTGAAACACAGCTCGCGCCAACGCTCAATAAAGGAGATGTCGTTGTTCTCGATAATCTCTCGGCGCATAAGCGCGAAAGCATTAGGCAAATTGTTGGAAAGCGAGGAGCATGGCTTTTGTTCTTGCCGCCGTACTCGCCGGATTTTAACCCCATAGAATTGGCGTTCTCAAAGTTCAAAGCACATATGAAGCGCCTGAAACCTCGGACAGTTGATGAGTTGTGGAAGGCAGCAGGAAAAGTATGCGAACTGTTCAAGCCAGAAGAGTGTCGGAACTTCTTTGCCGCAGATGGCTATGCATCAAAATAAGTCGGAAATGCTCTATCGTCCAAAATACATGGCAACGGCGGAACACAGGGAAAAAGTATTCTTTCCGGCATTGAGATCATTGGGAATAAACTGGTTAAAGAAGATAAAGCCGAATTATAACTGCGCGTGTAGCTTTTCCAGCCATATCAGATGTTCTTCGACCATTTTGATATCATGATCCAGCCATGTAACGATAATTCCATCATCATTTGCATGGTGCGTGCGCAGTTCAGACAATCGAGCCAATTCGTTTTCTGATAAATCCATCAACATAACCACCTGCTCGGCTTGTTGATCTTGTGACAGCAAATGCAGAAAACGGAATTTCAATGCAATAATAAGCTTGTTCAGCTCTGTTGCACCATGGCGAACATTGGCACTGATCAAAGCTGTGAATTCTTGACGCCCGGTTTCTGTTATTGTCAGTACCGGGTCGTCTTGTTCCTCGGGACCTTCCTTTACCTCGACTAACCCTTCGTACCGTAATAACTCAATGGATTGCCCCATGACTTCAAGGGAGGGGCCTATAACGTGAGAGACGAAATACCGTACTGAATTTGCGAGCGCACTGTAACGTACAGGCTCGACGCATAGGTTCCCGAGCGCGCAAAGACGCACGGCTTCTTTCGGGGTGAGGGTGCTATCAGTAAACATATCGAATCTATTATACCGTATTTTTAAGTTTTCGTCATCTATCAAATAAAAGAATTCAGGCGACCATTTTCAAGTCAAAAAATTCCCACACTTCCTTAAGTGCTATAATAAGTGCATCCATATCATCATCACTGTGAAGCGGCGTTGGTGTGAAGCGTAAGCGTTCCGTACCACGAGCGACTGTTGGGTAGTTAATAGGCTGCACATAGATATTATGAGAGTTCAATAAACGATCTGACAGATTTTTGCATAAAACGGCGTCACCGACGAGAAGCGGCACAATATGGCTTTCTGATTCCATGACTGGAAGGCCGGCATCGCGAAAACGTTGCTTCAGGGTTGCTGCGCGTTCCTGATGCTTTTGACGCAAATCATCATGGGCACGGACATATTTGACACTGGCAAGGGCTGCGGCTGCTACCGATGGCGGCATGGATGTTGAAAAGATAAACCCGGTACCATAGGAGCGAACAAAATCACAAAAGTCTTTTGATCCGGCTATATAGCCACCAACTACACCAAATCCTTTGGCAAGAGTACCCTGGATAATATCAAGTCGATCCATCAGATTATCGCGTTCAGCAACACCGGCACCGTGCTCTCCATAGAGGCCAACAGCATGGACTTCATCAATATAACTAAGGGCTCCGTATTTATCACAAATATCACAAAACTCTTCGATTGGAGCGATATCGCCATCCATGGAATAAAGTGATTCAAACGCAACCAACTTGGGACGGTCTTTATCATATTGAGACAGTAATTCTTCAAGATGTTCTGGATCGTTATGACGGAAAATATGTCGTTCTGCCTTATTGTTTTTAATACCTTCAATCATTGAGTTGTGATTAAGTGCGTCAGATAGAATAACGCAATCAGGCAGCATCCGCCCAAGGGTGCTCAGGGTCGTCATATTGGCAACCCAACCCGATGTAAAAATAAGAGCTGCTTCCTTTTTATGCAGGGAGGCCAGTTCTTCTTCCAAAAGAATATGATAGTGGTTGGTGCCACTGATGTTTCGGGTTCCACCTGCACCGACGCCACATTTATCTATGGCTTGGTGCATTGCATCCATAACAACAGAATTCTGGCCCATGCCGAGATAATCATTAGAGCACCAGACCATGACGTTATGTGTTGTCCCGTCGCGATAGTTCGTAGCATGAGGGTACGAACCTGCATGACGCTCAAGATCGGCGAAAACACGGTAGTTCCCTCCCTCTTTAAGGTCATTGATTTTGGCAGAAAAGAACTTGTTATAGTCCACCACTAGGTGCTCCTTGAACGATAAAAAATTGATAAAATTCAGATGCTAATAATCATAATCTGACAAGAACAGCAAGCCAATGCTAATGCTGTTTTATTATGAATAAAAATTTCAGTTTAACAAATTGATTTAATTGTTTCTATTTCTAGGGTTTAAAGCATTCTGTAGGCCGTCCCCGATAAAATTAAAGGCAATAACCGTTAAAAAAATCAATATTCCGGGGTAAAAAGCCATTACAGGAGAATCCCAGATTAATTCCTGGGCATTGGTCAGCATGTTCCCCCAACTTGGAGTAGGTGGCTGAATACCCAACCCTAAAAAGCTGAGCACGGATTCCAGCAAGATGATGTTTCCAACAGATAAGGTGGTTGCAACGATGATTGACGATGCCAAATTTGGAAGGATGTGAATGAACATAATACGAAAGTTCGAGCTGCCCTGTGCTTTGGCAGCCAAAACAAAATCACGCTCACGCAAGGACAAGGTGCTACCTCGAACCAGGCGTGCAGTTGTCGTCCATCCTGCCAAAGCGACAATCAATATTATTCGGTAATGGCTGATGTTCTCAGAATTAACAAGCGTATCGGGAAGGCCAAGTTTTGAAAGGTCCAGAGCCGCCAATACAATAAGCAGGGGAAGCAAGGGCAGAGCAATGATACCATCTGTCATTCGCATTAGGATCGCGTCCAGCCTGCCACCTGTATATCCAGCCGCAAGTCCAATTATTGTGCCAAAAAAAGACGCAATCAATGCGGCTGTAATTCCAACAGAAAGGGAAATTTGAGCGCCATATAAAAGCCGAACCAGAATATCCCGTCCAAGTTCATCCGTACCCAATATATTATTGACTGATGGACTGGTGAAACGGTTGAATAAATCGACATCCGTCGCACTCACGTCGAGAATGTTTTCAATAAGCGGAGCAAAAATCGCAAAAACAGCAAAGGTTATGAGCAATCCGAGACTGGCAATGGCAATGGGGTGGCTTTTAAATCGTTGCCAAAGCAATTTGGATGGGGAGGCCTGCATCATGATTGAGCCTCAACATGTTTTATTCGTGGATCAAGAATACCATATGCAATATCTGCGAAAATATTGCCACAAAGCGTAAACAGCGTCGCCAGCAATAAAGCGATCAGAGCAAGATTATAATCGTTTCCCATGATGGCATCAAAAATCAATTTTCCCATGCCGGGATAAGCAAATATGGTTTCGG
>JABJOR010000052.1 GCA_018664265.1 Rhodospirillales bacterium | reverse complement strand
CCTCTACGTTCACAAGATGGCCCCGAGATCGAATGCCGCACCCTTGCCGACGGCCCAATTGCCATAGAGAACGAGATTCAGGGCGCCCAAGTGGTCCCTTCACTATGTCGGCTCATCGAACAGGAGTCTGAATACACAGGTGCTTTCGTAGTGGCCTGCTATTCTGATCCTGGGGTTTTGGCTGCACGGGACGTCACCGACAAACCCGTAATAGGTATTTGCGAAGCTGGGTTATCAACCGCGCTGAATTTTGGAGACCGTGTTGGCGTGCTCCACAATGGTGTAGAGGACATCATTCCAGCAATGCGTGGCGCACGTGCGTTAGGTTTGGATAGCCGCGTTGTGGGCGGCCGATCAATCGATGTTCCCATGGCACGAATGGACGAACAAGGTCTTGTTCTCGAGCAAATGACCAAGGCAGCACACCAGCTTGAAGACGAGCTCCACGCCAGTGTTTTGGTGTTTGGCTGTGCAGCAATGACTCCGTTTAGGCGCTCGCTGGAGAAAGAATGCGGCCTTCCGGTCATTGATCCTGCTCAAGCTGCGGTGGGCATGGCGATCACTGCTGTCCGTTGCTTTAGCCAAAACTAGCAATCAATTGACGAATCTCGGTATGACCGCGTGCCCGAGCCGTAGTAGATGAACTTCTCAACTGTCGTTGGAGATAACGAATGAAAACCCTGATTACCAATGCCCGCATTCTGACCATGGATGATAGTGGCCGCGAATTTGATCGCGCTGATATCCTCATTGACGGTGACAAAATTGAGGCTATCGGAGAAAAGTTATCCGATAGCGGGCTTTTTACAGCACCAGAGATCGACCGAACCATTGATGCCTCAAACAAGCTAGCAATGCCTGGATTGATTAACGGGCATTATCACTCAACTAGCTCGTTCTACAGGGGGTGCTGGGATGGCGACCCGTTGGAGATCTATCTTTTACATCTCGAACCAGAACCGTCATCGCCTGAGTATCAGACCGAACGATTCTACTATCTGCGGGCGATGCTCGGAGCGATGGAGATGGCCCGTCTGGGTATCACGTCGGTTCGCGACGACGCGGTGTTTTCGCCTATCCCTTCATTCGAAGCAATCGACGGACTTATGTCCGCCTACCGCGACATCGGTATGCGGGCGCAGGTTTCTTTAGAACAAGTGGATTTGCCGGAAATTGACAAGCATCCCTATCTCAGAGGGATATTACCGGATCATATATGTGCCAAGCTTTCCGAAGAGCCACCTATGGGACGTGAGGCGCTTCTTGGCCAGTATCATCATTTGATCAATCAGTGGAACGGCGCAGCCGACAGTCGGCTTACAGCAGCATTGACATGCTCTGGGCCGCAACGCGTCTCAACGGAATACTTCCAGGAACTGGCACACCTTGCCCGTACCTATGATCTCTCGCTGAATGGTCATATCCTGGAAACAAAAGTTCAATGCGTTATGGGGCCAGAGAAATTCGGAAAATCACTCATACGCTATGTTCATGACCTGGGTTTCCTTGATGAACGATTTGTCGTTATTCATGCTGTGTGGGCCGGTGATGATGACATCGAGATAATGGCTGAAAGCGGCTGCGCGGTCGCACACAATCCTGTATCAAATCTCAAAATCGGTTCGGGCGTGATGCCATTTCGAAAAATTCAGGAAGCCGGTATTCCAATTTGTATTGGTACGGATGAACCGAGTATTGATGACACGGTTAATCTGTGGGGTGTTACCAAGGTTGGTGCATTGGTTCAAAAGGTTGCTGATCCAGATTACCGCAATTGGCCGAAAGCAAATGAGTATCTGAAAGCAATGACAAATGGCGGGGCACATGCGATGCGCTGTCCGACGAGCCGGGGTGCGATTGCACTTGGCTATGATGCCGATATCATTTTACTGGACCTCGATACGCTTGCCTTTACCCCCCTCAATGATTTGAGGCGTCAACTCGTTTACTCAGAAACTGGCTCTTCTGTCTGCATGACGATGGTGGCTGGCGAGGTGATATTTGAGGATGGTGTGCTTCTCAACGTGGACGAGGCAGCTATCAAGGCCGAGATCAACCAGATCGTTCAAGGTTTCATGAAAGAAGCGCGCGAAGCGACGTCTTATGCAACAGAGTATGAACCCTATTTCCGAGAAATGTATCTTAAGGCAGCCCGCAAGGACATGGGGTTCAATAGGTGGATTGAACCCTAGGCATTACCTGTAGTGGTTCAGACTTGATCTGACAGTTACCAGATTTGAGGCAGCGTCTGTCAGGTCAGATTTGGTCT
>JABJOR010000527.1 GCA_018664265.1 Rhodospirillales bacterium | reverse complement strand
TCTATGATGAACTTCCTATAATTATGGAAACTGGCAGGGGAACACCTGACGAAATAAAAAAATTACTATCTATTGGTGCCAATAATATTATCCGTAAGCCAATTGACTCTGATTTACTTATATCTCGAGTATGTTTGCACCTTGAAAACGTTATGCTTTTGAGGGGACTGCGAGATTATCGAAATCGTCTGGAGCAAGAGCTGAAGGCTGCTCGTGATATGCAGGAGAAATTACTGCCCTTGGCTGAGGATGTAGCAAAAGCCGAAGGTCGGTTTAAGATTGCAATAGGTGCTCATTATCAACCTTCCACGGAATTAGGAGGGGATTTGTGGGGTATGCAGATCATTGATGATAACCGTATTGGGTTTTATCTGGTCGATTTTTCAGGCCATGGTGTTGGGGCATCAATCAATACTTTCAGGCTCCACACCATATTAAAACAATTGTCGGTAACAGCATCACCAGCACAGTATCTGCAAATATTGAATTCTAAAGTTGACAATTTCATAGAGCGTGGGCATTATGCAACGATGGTGTATGCACTTGTGGATATTGAAAAGAACACTCTTACCTATTCTATTGCAGGAGCTCCCCCCCCATTAGTTTATTATAAAGGAACTGACCAATTATCTGTTGGTAGCGGTTCAGGAATGCCGCTTGGTATAATGCGAAATATGGAATACGAGGATATAGAAGTTTCATTTCCAGCAGACGCGTCACTTTTTTTGTATAGCGATGCATTCTATGAGAACCAGCAAATTAATGGTGATGCCATAGGTCTTCAAGGCGTTGATGATTTTGTTCGCAACTCTATTAATGTTAATTCGAATAAGCTGACTTTGGATAGTATTCTTGATGGATTCTTTAAATGCCAATCTGATTCCATTGAAGATGATCTGACTTTGGTAGTGGCTTCTCGCGCATAAAGTGAGAAAGTTTGAATTTGGTGCTTTTTTATAGTGTTTATAGTAGTATTGGGTTGTATATGCTAGGCATAACAAAAAGTTATTGTAAATTTTGTGGTAAATATTGTACTTCAGGCTATCGAATTTCTTCCGAATAGGGGTCAATAAGGGCAAATGTCTAAAATTATCAAGAATTATCTTGCTGTGGGGGTTCTCATGCTAGGAGCGTCGGTGACAGCAGCCAACGCGGAGCCTTTGCCGGAATTGATACCGGACCTGTTGAACAATCATGATTTGTTCAGGGCGGCTGAAGCGGATGCAAATGCTGCCAGTGAGTCTATTGAGACCGCCATGGGAGGGTATTACCCAACGCTGGATATGACAGGCACGTATGGTAACGAGCAGCAATTAAAACCTGATGCGGCGGATACGTCTTTGGTGTCGCGCGAGATGGACTTCATTGTTACACAGCGAATATGGGATTTCGGTGTTACGAAAGCTAGCGTTGATACGGCAAAGTTAGAACATGAAAAGACGCTCGCAGCTTTGACAACTCAGCGTTCTATCCTTCTGCAGAATGCTTTTGTCGCCTATGTAAATATTCTTCGGGGCTCAAAAATTCTGGAATTTGCAATCCAGTCTGAAGAAAATATCAAAGAACAAACAGAGCTTGAAGATTCTAAGGTCAAGAGTGGCGCAGGGCTAACCACCGACGTTTTGCAGGCAAAACGTGAGTTGGCGGGCGCCATGGCGCGAAGGGTTAAGGCCGAAGGAGATTTGGAGATCGCGAAAAATGTTTATCGAGGTGTTTTCTTGAAAGATATTGGTTCGATTAAGGATATGGTTTCTCCTGTTGTGATGCAGGAAACCCTTCCTGTTAACGTTGAGGATGCAATCGCTCGATCTATGAAATCTAGTCCTCGTCTAATATCCAGTAACCTTGATTCACTGGTTTCACGTGAAACGGTCAAGTCGACCTATGCAACCAGTTACAGGCCGACAATTGACGGTATTTTCGATTATAAACTCAAGAAAGACGTTGGCTCTACAATTGGCACACAGGATGAAATGTTTGCCAAGGTTCAGGTGAATTTCCCCTTCAATCTTGGTATGACGGCGACGAACACATTGAAGGCAACAGAGTTGGCTGAAAATGCGGCCACATATCGATATGCATCAGCCATAAATCAGGTTGAAGAGTTTACGCGAACAGCCTGGCAACGATTAAAAACAGCGCGCGACAGAACTCAATTGTTAAAAAATCAAGCTGATATTGCTGCGGAGTTTCTGGAGTTGGCTCGTAAGGAACAGCAGTTGGGGAATCGCTCATTGCTGGATGTGTTAAGCGGTGAGACAGCTCTTATCAATGCACAAAGTGATGCTGTCTCCTCTGAAACGGATGTCTCTATTGCGGCTATCGCCTTACTTGATATTATGGGTGAGCTGGATGAAAACGCTTTCAAGTGACATCTAGTAAGTAAATGGTTTTTTAGTATAGGCATGGGCTTGTTTCATATCTTTTTCTAGCAGGTAAATTTTAATGGTAGGGATATGTACGAACTTTTTCGCCGATTAAAGTTGAAGCCTGCTCTGGCTCTTGAAATCAGTATTGCGTCATTATTTGCGAGTATTCTTGCTCTTGCTTCTCCGTTGTTTGTTATTCAGGTTCTCAATCGCTATATCGCACATGGCGTAGATGCCACGCTAGTCACTCTTACAAGTGGGGCATTACTTGCTGTTATTCTCGAATTTATTTTTCGGCAAGTTCGCATACGATTGTCGCGAACAGTTAGTGAGCAAGCTGATGCCGAAATTTCACTTTCTGGGTATGGCATTCTTGTTAAATCGAAAGCCGGTGCACTGGAGCAGATCCCGGTTGGGCAACGTCGGCAAGTTATTAGTGCAGCACAAAAAGTGGAAACGGCTTATGGTGCTGGTAATGTTGCAGCCGTCTTCGATGTGCCTTTTTCCCTTCTATTTATAGGTGTCCTTTATTTACTGAGCCCGATTCTGTCCGGTTTAGCGTCAATTTTTATTATCATAGTTTATCTTTCTGGACGAGTTGGGTCGCGCCATCATCAAAAGTTAACGAGACAGGTGATAATGGAATCTGTTGCTAGCAACACGTTGCTGAATACCGCAACCGAAAAAATTGATACTGTTCGGGCATTTAACTCAGCAGGTTATTTATATCGCGCATGGATGACTTTGCTCAGTCGTACACTGAAATTACGCAAATCGGCAGAGTCAGTTCAAAGCTTTATCAGTACATTATCTCAATCATTAGCTGCCTTGATGAGCATTACCATTATCACTGTTGGTGCGACATTGGTTGTTGGCGGAAGTATTGATGTGGGAACCATGATTGGAGCGAACATTCTTGCTGCCAGGGCATTAATGCCAATAACCCGGTTTTCCCAACTTGGTGTGGTCTTTGCCAGTGCAGCTGAAAGTCTGTTGCTGTTAAAAGAGTTTTCAACAATTCCTCAGGAGCCAAATACCGGGTCAACAAAGCCAAACTATACAGGGAGCATAGAGTTTAAAGATGCGGCATTCGCCTATCCCGGTGTCTCGACGCCCTTATTTGAAACCCTGAATATAGCAATAAAGCCAAATACCATTGTGTCTATTTGTGGAGCAAATGGTACGGGTAAAACAACATTGGCACGCCTTATTGCAGGTGTGTTCGAGCCTACTCGCGGGCAAATTCTTGTCGATGGATTGGATTTAAAACAAGCCTCTCTGAATTGGTGGCGCCGCCAGATAGCTTATTTGCCTCAGGAACCAGCATTGCTCAATACGACAATTCTTGAAAACCTTCAGGTGGTTAATTCTGAAGCGGACGAAGAAAGAATATCGCAAGCAATTCAAGATGCCGGGCTGGGGCGCTATCTGGATGAAAGCGTTGATGGTCTTGATGCAAAAGTTAAAGATAACGGATCGAACCTG
>JABJOR010000526.1 GCA_018664265.1 Rhodospirillales bacterium | reverse complement strand
TCCAATCACCAGCGCGTCAACGAACCGAATGTGTTCCATACGGCGGAGCGTCATTCCCATCCAGTCTGTAACCGCCAGAAACAGACCAAACCCCAAAGTCGTCCAGCCAATCACGATAATGCTGCGAATCCCATCAGGATAATATTGGTTCAGAAAATACCCGGCACCGATGACAGGCAATGTGGCAAGGATAATATAACCAGCCAAAGCTGCTTTGGGATCTCGCCTTCCACGCGCCACATTAAACAGGCCTGCAATGATTTCCCAGATATCACGGCTGAGATAAACCATCACGGCACCAAGGGTTCCCACATGAACAGCAACATCCATAAGCAGACCCTGATCAGGCCAGCCAGCAAACACTGGCACTAAAACCAGATGCCCGGAGGAACTAACCGGAAGAAACTCTGTTATGCCTTGTACAACGGCTAAAACCACTAAATGTAGAAGAGGCACTGCACCATATCCCCAAATATTCCCGAATCGTCATTCTTATAGCATGTGCGTAAAGGGTTCCCACCCCTCAATTTTAGATCAATTTAGTACCAAAACGGTACTAAATTGGAGCCCTTGTTAGCCCTGTTTTCGTAAATACCACCATGTATGGCCAGGGATATTATGTAAAATATCATAATAAGGTAAGCAATACTGACCTTATTAGTGTTGCATTTTTCTAAATCACGAGGCATATATAACCTCCGCTCCTCACAAAAGGGGCAAGGGACAAGAAAATTTGCGCTAAATACCAAAATTATGAGGGAAATCGCATGCCAGATCATATGCAGCGTTTTGTAGACTTTGAATCCAAAATGCCAGATAAACGTGACGCCGATAAACGCCGGGACGATTTTGGTGAAATCTACGATGCTTTTTCGCCCGATACGGCTGCAGTTCAATCTTCACGGTGCGAGCAATGTGGCATTCCCTATTGCCAGATACACTGTCCATTACAGAACAATATTCCAGACTGGCTACGCTTGAATGCAGAAGGCCGCCTTCAGGAAGCGTATGAAATTTCTCAGGCAACCAATACGTTTCCCGAAATTTGTGGACGCATCTGCCCTCAGGACCGCTTGTGTGAAGGGTCCTGTGTTTTGGAACAATCCCGCCACACCACAATTACAATCGGCGCCATTGAAAAGCATATTACAGATACAGCATGGGCAAATGGTTGGGTCAAAGGTCCAAGCCCGCGAAAGGAGCGCGACCAATCAGTCGGCATTATCGGCGCTGGTCCTGCTGGCCTTGCTGCCGCAGATAAACTGCGCAGCATGGGCTATCAGGCCCACATTTATGACCGTCATGATCGCGCAGGAGGGTTGTTGATCTATGGCATCCCCAATTTCAAACTTGAAAAAGATATTGTTACCCGGCGCACACAATTACTTGCTGATAGCGGTGTAACCTTCCATCAAAATTTTGAAGTCGGTCGCAATGCCTCATTTGCCGAACTTCGCCAAAAACACTCAGCCGTCTTAATTGCAACAGGTGTCTACAAAGCTCGTGAATTACAGGCTCCGGGCAGTGGCCTGAACGGCATCCATGCTGCCCTTGATTTTCTGATCACAGCAAACCGTGTCGGACTTGGTGATACAGTTGAAGCTTTCGAAGACGGCACCTTGAATGCCAGTGGCAAAAACGTTGTCGTAATCGGTGGTGGCGATACCGCTATGGACTGTGTGCGATCTGCTATTCGTCAGGGGGCCAAATCGGTTAAATGCCTTTACCGCCGCAATAGACGCAACATGCCCGGCTCCCTGCGTGAAGTCACAAATGCCGAAGAAGAAGGCGTCGAGTTCATCTGGCGCGCAGCTCCAGAATCTTTCCTCGGCAACAGCACCGTCAGTGGTGTGCGGGCACATCGCATGCGTCTTGGGCAATCTGATGCCTCCGGTCGCCAGTCGCCTGAACCTATCGAGGATTCAAGCTTCACGTTGGAAAGCGAGATGGTCATCAAGGCTCTGGGGTTCGATCCGGAAGACCTGCCAACTTTGTTCGACGAAACTGAATTACCCTTAAGTCGGTGGGGCACTGTCGAAGTCGATGAAACCACAAATATGAGTGCCCTTGCCGGTGTCTTTGCCGCAGGAGATATTGTTCGCGGTGCTTCGCTGGTTGTCTGGGGGATTCTGGACGGGCGAGTCGCTGCAGAAGCCATACACAATTATATTCAATCCGATGTTGAAAGATAAGACCATGAACAAACACACCCCATCTTCATCTGATTTTATACGTCAGTGGCAGGAAAATGCCGAACACCTGAGTGCCAACGGCCTTTACAACCCGGCCGATGAGCACGATGCCTGTGGTGTTGGCATGATTGCCACCATTGACGGAAAGCCGCGTCGCGAAGTGGTCGAAAAAGGCATCGAGGCTCTGAAAAAAGTTTGGCATCGCGGAGCAGTAGACGCCGATGGGCAAACCGGTGATGGCGCAGGCATCCATGTTGAAATCCCGCAAGACTTTTTCAAAGAGCACGTCCGTGCCACGGGCCACGAGCCGGGCAATGAAAAACTGGCCGCAGGAATGGTATTCCTGCCCAAGACAGATTTATCCGCGCAGGAAACCTGTCGTTCAATTATTGAAACAGAAATCCTCAAGGCGGGTTACAAAATTTATGGCTGGCGTCAGGTTCCCATCAATGTGGAAGTGATTGGCGAAAAAGCAAATACAAGCCGCCCGGAGATTGAGCAAATTCTCATCGCTGGTGGTGAAAACCAAGACGACGCATCGTTTGAGACAGACCTGTTTATCATTCGCCGCCGCATCGAAAAGAAAGTCTTGGCTGCACACATTACAGACTTTTATATCTGTTCGTTAAGTTGCCGCTCGATCATTTACAAAGGCATGTTCCTTGCCGAACAGCTTTCAGAATTTTATCCGGATTTGCTAGATGAAAAATTTGTTTCCAGCTTTGCTGTTTATCATCAGCGATATTCCACCAACACATTCCCCACATGGCGATTGGCTCAGCCATTTCGTATGCTTGCTCACAATGGTGA
>JABJOR010000525.1 GCA_018664265.1 Rhodospirillales bacterium | reverse complement strand
CGTCCAATTGCATCGCCAGTGCGCCGGGGCAAACCAATCCAGTCGGCCTTGTTCCAGCCACCAATCAGCATGGCCCCCCATTCATCAGAAACCACCTGCGCAATACGTTTCCGGCTCCGTATGGGCAATGGCCCAAGCGAATTGCCATCGAGGTAGATTATACCCACCGGTAATTCAAACTGGTCTTTTTTATTCACAAACGGCACGGCGATGTCTGTCATGCTCAATCCCCAAGTCATTTCTTTTATGACTTGCAGTCTAAAACAACTCTCGCATGACTACGATGGTTTTATCCATTTCCCAATCAAGGCCAATGGTAAAACGCAATTTATCACTGAAATCCTCAACAGCGAATTGGCGCGGGATAATACCATTGGCGTTCAGGTGATCATTCATCTGCTTGGGTGTAACACCGCACTGCGGTGGAAACTGCACCAGTACAAAGTTGGTCTGGCTGGTATAGGCCTTCAAGCCCATCTCGGCACATGCCGTGCGGAAAATCTCCACATATTTGGCATTGTGATCCAGAACAGCCTGCATATGCACGCTGTCCAGAACAGAGGCCAGTCCGGCTTCCTGGGCTGCTACATTGACAGGGAAAGACGGGCCGATTTTGGTCAGCATATCCGCTGCATCATGAGAGCAATAGCACCAGCCAAGCCGTAGGCCTGCCATACCAAAGACTTTGGAGAAAGTTCTGGTGACAATCACATTATCAAATTCATGAACCAGATTGGTACCAGACTCGTAGTCTTTGGCAAGCGCAAACTCTTCATAGGCAGCGTCAATAATCAGCAAAACATGATCGGGCAAGGCGCTGTGAATACGGCGCATGTCTACGCCACTAAGATGGGTTCCGGACGGATTATCCGGATTGGCAAGCAGAACCACCTTGGTGTTCACGGTAACACAATCTAGAATGGCCTCAACAGAATAATGGAAATCCTCGTCTTCTGCCGCGATTGGGGTGGCCCCGGCCAATTTGGCATAGATCGGGAATTGCATGTAAGCATTTTTGCTGTGGATCACTTCATCACCGGGTCCGGCGTAGGTATTGACGATACGACCCAGCAGTTCATCCGAACCCGGACCAAAGACAATACGGCTGGCATCCAGATCAAAACGCTTTGCTATTGCATTGCCCAGGCGTTCTGTGTCGACTTCCGGATAAAGGTGTGCACCTTCAACGGCTTCGCGCGCGGCTGCAATACCAGCAATGCTCATACCCAGAGCGGATTCATTGGAAGATAACTTGATCGGATGATCATGCCCCGGCAGCTTTGAAATACCGACCATGTAATAGCCAATTTCCTTTAATCCCGGTTTTGCTGACACAGCCATAATCCAGCCCCTTTTATAAATTGATAAATATGTGTGACATTCACAGTAATTCTGATATTTGTTCATAACTGTGATCACAGATAAGATCAACATATCAATCAAACTTTTATGCACTTAATAACCAAAAAGGCTACGGAAATGTCACAAGCACGAACCTGCGGCGAAGCAACCATGCAGCTTCTTAAGGATTATGGTGTCGATACGGTATTTGGAATCCCCGGCGATCATAATCTTGAACTTTATCGTGGCATAGCCACCAGTAACATTCGCCATGTACTGGCCCGCAATGAGCAAGGAGCCGGATTTATGGCTGATGGCTATGGTCGCTCAACAGGGCGCCCCGGTGTGTGCACCATCATCAGTGGCCCCGGCGTAACCAATGCCCTTACAGCGATAGGGCAAGCTTTTGCCGATTCTGTGCCTATGTTGGTGATTTCCAGTGCTAACGATGTGGCATCGCAAGGAAAGGGCTGGAGTTGTCTACACGACACCCCGGACCAACAGGCCATAACAGAATCTTTAACCGCCCTCAGCGCCATGGTCTACAAGCCGGAAGAAATCCCAGAGCTAATCGCCCGGGCCTTTGCCATTTTTCATTCCCAGCGCCCCCGTCCGGTTCATATTTCTATTCCTATTGATGTGCTTCGTATGACTGTTGATGAACCCTGGATCGTCAGCACGGTCCCAAGCCGCCCCATCCCGGCTGTACAGCCAATGACGGACGCCGCAGATATGTTGACGGCGGCAGAACGACCCTTGATGCTGGTCGGTGGCGGGGCTTCCGAGGCCGGAGAAAACGTTACAAAACTGGCTGAATTGCTCAACGCCGGGGTTATTGCCTCAAACGCTGGTAAAGGTGTGGTCTCTGATTCCAACCCGTTATCTTTGAGTGGCAGCTTCATTTCACCTGCCGTACAGGACTATATGAGCAAAGCCGACGTAATCCTGTCCATCGGATGCGAAATAGCCGAATCGGACAGCTTCATCGAGCGCATGCCCATTAACGGCAAAATGATCAAAATCGATATAGACCCGGCCCGATTCCATGATTTGTACCCAGCGGACATCGCCATCCTCGGCAATGCCAAAGAAGGCGTCGATGGTATCTACGCAGCCCTTCAGGAGCGTGGATTTAATGGGTCAGGCAGGGATTCCGTTGCGGAAATTGTCAACGTGCGAAAAGCGATGTTTGAGGCTTTCACGTCCGTAGAAAATCAACACGTCAAAGTGCTGACCAGTCTGCGTAAAGTCTTGCCCGAAGATACAATCATGATGGGCGATATCTGTCAGGTGGTCTATACGGGATCGCCAGCCATGCCCATTTACCAACCGCGTACATGGTTCTATCCAGCCGCCTTTGCCACACTGGGTTGCGCCCTGCCTGATGCCATTGGTGCCAAAGTTGCCCTGCCCGAACGACCTGTCATTGCCATGGTGGGCGACGGAGGCTTTATGTTCACCCTGCAGGAATTGGCCACAGCCGTAGAAGAAGAGCTGAGCATCCCGATTGTCTTATGGAACAATGATTCGCTCGCCATGATCCGCGACATCATGGATATTCGCGGAATTCCTCAAATCAGCGTAAATCAGCGCAATCCGGACTTCCTGAAACTGGCGGATGCCTTCGGTTGTCCGGGCATCAAAGTCAACAGTACAGCCGAGCTGGAGAAAACCATCACAGAAGCCTTGAGTTATAAAGGGCCAACCCTGATACTGGTCCAGGAAAACGACGACTGGCTTCAGGAATAATTCAAAAATAATGCAGCAGTACTCAATCTTAAATCTGGCGAAACATGCCCTCAGTGGTCATATGCGCTGGAGCCGCACCTTTGGCGGGCGCAAATTGCGTAAACGCTATGACGTGATCATTGTCGGCGGCGGCGGGCATGGCTTGGCTACGGCCTATTACCTTGCAAAAAACTATGGCATCACCAATGTTGCTGTGCTGGAAAAAGGCTGGCTCGGCGGTGGCAATACCGGGCGTAACACCACCATGGTGCGCTCCGATTACCTGCTGCCTGCAAATGCTGATTTCAAAGAATTCTCGTTACAGCTCTGGGAAGAACTTAGCCAGAAGCTGAACTATAATGTCATGTTATCCCAACGTGGTTATGTCAGCCTTGCCTGTTCAGACGCCGAGATGGAAGCCAAGACACAACAAGCCAATGCCCTGCGCCTGCGCGGTATTGATTGCAACATCCTCAATATTGATGAGCTAAAGAAGGTCTGTCCGGAACTGGATGTTAGACAAAATACGCGATACCCCATCCAGGGCGCGCTTTATCAGGCTCGCGGCGGTATCGCCCGTCATGACGCAGTTGCCTGGGGCTACGCCCGGGGTGCACATAATAAAGGTATCGATATTTTCGAAAATTGCGGCGTAGAAGACTTTATCATCAACAACAATCGTGTCAGTGGCGTTAAAACAGCCAAAGGCGACATCATGGCCGATACAGTGGTCGTGTCTGTTGCCGGAAGTTCCGGCTTGATGGCTGCCAAAGCCGGATTTACACTGCCTATTGAAACCCTGTCAGCACAAGCCTTTGTATCGGAATCATTAAAGCCGATCATAAATCAGGTGGTCAGCTTCGACACCGGATATGCCTTTATTAATCAATCCGATAAGGGCGAACTGGTCATGGGTGGGCATATGGAACCGCACAACGGCTATCACCAACGCGGCGGTTTTGATCGTATTGAAAATACCCTTTCCACCCTTGTTACCCTGTTTCCGTTTTTAAGCCGGGTCAGGATTATGCGGACCTGGGGTGGTATGGTAGATAATTCCATGGATGGTGCCCCCATATTGGGCGACACACCCGTTGAAAGACTATTATTCAACAGCGGTTGGGGATATACAGGATTTAAAGCAACCCCGGCTTCTGGCTGGACCATGGCGCATCACATTGCGACGGGCGAGCCCCATGACTTAAGCGAACCCTTTAAACTTTCGCGGTTTCGCGATGGCAGCCTTGTTGACGAACACGGAACGGGTCCTTACCCGACCGCATATTAGGCAGGAGAGAAAACCATGTTATTGATCCCCTGTCCCTGGTGCGGTGAACGTCACGAATCAGAATTCACCTATGGAGGTGATGCTACAGCAACCATCCCTTCCGGTGATCAACGAGAAGATACCGAGGCTTGGTATCAATTCGTTTATGAGCGCACAAATCCTGCTGGTGACCATGCCGAGTACTGGCATCATTCCTATGGTTGTTCCAAGTGGTTCAAGATAACCCGCAATACGCTCAACAATAATATTCTCGATGTCCCCGAAAGCTCACAATCATGACACAGCAAATCAACCGTTTGCCCGACAGTGGCCTGATTGATCGTAGCAAACCCGTAGAGTTCACGTTCGATGGCAAAACATATTCAGGATTTGAAGGCGACACACTGGCCTCTGCCCTGATCGCCAATGGCGTTGATATCGTCGGGCGCAGTTTCAAATACCATCGCCCCCGTGGCATTCTGTCTGCTGGATCAGAAGAGCCCAACGCATTGGTTGCAATCGGCAAAGGCAACAGCCACGAGCCCAACCTTCCCGTTACACGTATAAATTTGCGGGATGGTCTGATTGCAACATCTCAAAACCGCTGGCCTTCGCTGAATTTTGATTTGGGTGTGCTAACCCGATTAATGTCGCCAATCCTGACAGCAGGATTTTATTACAAGACATTCATGAGGCCCAAGTGGGCTTGGTTAAAGTATGAATACATCATACGCCAGATGGCAGGCCTCGGCGCATCGCCGACTGAGCAAGATCCTGACACTTATGATAAACGCTTCCTGCATTGTGACGTGCTGGTGGTCGGTGCAGGGCCATCCGGCTTAGCAGCAGCCAAGACTGCGGCGGCAACAGGTGCAAGAGTTATTATCTGTGATGAAGACACTCTGCCGGGTGGCGGTCTACTTGGTGAAGAGGCAACCATTGATGGCATGTGCGGCCATGACTGGGCTGCAATGATCACAGCAGACCTTTCTACAATGGAAAATGTAGACGTTTTGCTCAGTACGTCGGTCTTTAATTATTCCGACCACAACTATTTGCTCGCCATTTCAGACAATCCGCCGCCTG
>JABJOR010000524.1 GCA_018664265.1 Rhodospirillales bacterium | reverse complement strand
TTTGGCAGAACGTTACAAGGAACGCCCCGGCGGATACACTCGTGTCCTGAAAGCTGGCAACCGTTATGGCGATAACGCGCCAATGGCGATTTTTGAGCTTGTTGAACGTGATGTTGATGCCAAAGGTGCTTCCGATAAAGAACGCGTAGAGGCTGAGATGGCAATGTTAGACGCTGAATAAACATTATTCATTTTTCCGAATTTTAAAAAGGCAGTCTTTTGGCTGCCTTTTTTCTTTTGTACTGTGTGTCGATGGTAGCCGTTGATTGTATTGTTTGTATATAATCAACGTGAATTTGGCTGGAGCTATTGATGTTGTTAAAAAAGTTGATGTTGGTTGCAATTTTTTACGGGCTGTTCTCAAGCTCTGTATATGCAGACACACAGGTTCCTCAATCCGTTGAGCAAATTAAACTAAGCTTCGCCCCCCTGGTGCGTAGTGCTGCCCCTGCAGTGGTCAACATTTACACCCAGACTATCGTTAAAGAACGGCAATTCAGCCCGTTGTTTAACGATCCATTCTTCCAGCGATTTTTTGGCGAGAGTTTTGGTCAGCAGTTGGGACGGGAACGAGAACGGGTTCAAAACTCACTTGGGTCCGGCGTTATAGTTCAAAGCAGCGGCGTTATCGTCACTAATAATCATGTTATCGAGGGTGCAGATAAAATTCGCGTTGTGCTGTCAGACAGACGTGAGTTTGATGCTTCCATCGTCGGGGTAGACGATCGTACAGATTTGGCCGTGCTGCGTATTGATGCCCAGGGTGAAAGCCTTCCCTTTATTGATATTCGGGATTCGGACAATCTGGAAGTTGGTGATCTGGTCCTGGCTATCGGTAATCCTTTTGGCGTAGGGCAGACGGTTACAAGTGGGATTGTATCGGCATTGGCGCGAACCCAAGTCAATGTTGCTGACGTGAGTTCATTTATTCAAACAGATGCAGCCATCAATCCGGGAAATTCGGGCGGTGCTCTGGTTTCTATGGATGGTAAATTAGTCGGCATCAATACGGCAATATTTTCGAAGACAGGCGGCTCTTTGGGTATCGGATTTGCTGTTCCCAGTAATATGGTGCGTTTTGTCGTTGATGGATTGTTGCAATCTGGATCTGTCACTCGACCATGGCTTGGTGCCTGGGGACAGGCTGTGACAAGTGATCTTGCAGAAGCTTTGGGATTGGATCGCCCTGTTGGAGTATTAGTCAATGACATGTGGCCGGGGGCTGCTGCACAAAACGCAGGTATCAAGGCTGGTGATGTCATCTTAAGCATTAAAAGCCGGGATGTGCATGACCCAAATGAGCTGAAGTACCGCATTGCCTCATTGCAAATTGGCGGGGTAGTAGGGCTTTCCATTTATCGGGATGGTGAAATTATTCAACTAAATCTGCCACTTGAAAAAGCACCGGAGACGCCGTTAAGAGATTTGACCAAGGTAGATGACAATAGCTTGCTTGCTGGTTCTGTGATTGCCAATATTTCTCCGGCTTTGGTTGAAGAATTAAACCTTGGTGACTTTACGCCGGGCGTCATTATCCTTGAAATTGAACGCAATTCTCAAGCAGCGCAATATCGCTTTCGTCCTGGTGACAGGGTATTGGAAATGAATGGCGTTGTTGTTACTTCTGTTGATCATTTGATTGAGTTAATTAATCAATCAGAACATCGATGGGAAATAGCTGTTGGTCGCAATGGCAAAGTCCTCACACTCAGAGTGAAGAGGTGATGAACACACTCTTTGAAAATCAGGCTCCAAGACCACTTGCAGATCGCATGCGCCCGGCGACAATTGAAGAGGTCGTAGGTCAGGATCACTTGCTTGCTGAATCCGGACCTGATGGCGAAGGACCGCTGCATCGCATGCTTGGGCATGATGTGCTGTCTTCATTGATCTTGTGGGGGCCTCCGGGAACCGGCAAGACCACAATTGCACGATTATTGGCTCAGCATACCGATATGGCATTCGAGCCTATGTCTGCGGTGTTTTCCGGCGTCGCCGATTTAAAGAAAGTATTCGAACGGGCAAAAGCAACGCGCCAAGCGGGCAGGGGGACTTTGCTGTTCATAGATGAGGTTCATCGTTTCAACCGTGCACAACAGGACGGATTTCTTCCCTATGTTGAAGACGGAACCATCGTTCTGGTCGGGGCTACGACTGAAAATCCGTC
>JABJOR010000523.1 GCA_018664265.1 Rhodospirillales bacterium | reverse complement strand
TAAGGGCGAGTTGATCCTGAACTGCTGTTGCACGGTATTTTGCCCGTGTGTTGTCTCACTGGGGGATCATCCACCAACGGAAGGCTATTGTCAGGGCTGGGCTGGTGTTCATATTGAAGAAGGCACCTTTGGCAACGCGAAACTCGATGGCTTGAATGTCGGCTTGATGCTGGATATCCCCGGTAACATGGGGCGCGGTAACTGGACGGCCGCTCTGTATATCGATGATCGCGCCGATGGCGCTGCGGCGGCCGGTATTGAGAAAATTTTCACGGGGCAGGTCGGCGGTAGTACTGGTTTGCTGCGTGTTCTGGTTGGCACGTACCTTGGCTCGCAGACTGTTCCTATTTCCTATGCACGTAATGGCGATGCCCGTATCTTTAATATTCCAAAGAAAATCGAAGGCTCTATCGTTCCCGTTATGGGCGGGAACAAGAAAGAACCAGTGGTTATTCAAAATAGCGGTTACTGGATTTCACATGATGTGACCGTCGGTAAGGCAGAAACCAGCAAGTACCGTGATTTTGGCCGTGTCTGGAATTTCGATGGTCGCAGTGCAGAAATTTGCCAAATCGATTGGGCTGGTTAAAACAAGGTTCCTTAATATGAATGCTCCTGTTCTTGCCGTGTCACGTCGTACACGCCGCACCCCCCTGTCTTCCCGTATAGAGGCGCTCGGCGTTGGCGGGTATACGGTCTATAATCATATGCTGTTGGCAACGTCGTTTGGTTCGCCCGTTAATGATTACAATCATCTAAAACGCAACGTTCAGTTATGGGACGTTGGGTGCGAGCGCCAGGTTCAGATACAAGGCCCTGACGCTGCCCGTCTGGTTCAAATGATGACAGTGCGTGATTTGTCTAAGTCTGTTGTTGGGCAGTGTCTGTACGTGCCGCTTGTTGATGTGGATGGTTCCATGATCAATGACCCGGTTGCTCTGAAACTGGCCGAAGACCGTTACTGGTTATCTATATCTGACTCAGATGTTTTGTTGTGGGCAAAGGGGCTTGCTTATGGGCTTGGCCTGGATGTGAGCATTGATGAACCCAATGTCTGGCCGATGGCGGTGCAAGGCCCCAAGGCTGATGATTTGATGGTTGTAATCTTCGGCGAGGCCGTTCGTGATATTCGCTTCTTCCGATTTGCAGAGCTGGAATTCAAAGGCCATTCCTTGAATGTGGCCCGTTCCGGCTGGAGCAAACAGGGCGGGTTTGAAATTTATGTCGATGATCCTGTCATCGGTCCTGAACTGTGGGATGCTTTATGGGATGCAGGACAGGCATTTGATGTTGCACCGGGATGTCCAAACCTGATCGAGCGGGTTGAGGGTGGATTGTTGTCTTATGGCAATGATATGACGCGTGAGCACAATCCACTGGAATGTGGGCTGGATCGATATTGCCAGTTGGACAAAGATTTCGAATCCATTGGCAAAGCGGCGCTGGTTCAAATCCAGAAAGAAGGCATCAAACGTGCTGTCAGAGGATTGAAAATTTCTGGTGACCCGGTCTCAAGTTGTGTTGAAGCCTGGCCCATTCATGATGGAAACAAAGTTGTTGGGCAGGTCACTACGGCTGCATATTCCCCGGATTTTGAAAGCAATCTGGCATTTGCTATGCTGGACCGGGATCACTGGACACCAGGGCAGATATTACAAGCCTTGACGCCAGATGGCCAGACAAGGGATGCTGTTGTGAGCGAGTTGCCATTTACGCAGGATAATTAAGACTAAATAAAAATATCAGGGAGAGGATTCCATGTCCCGAGAGGCTTACGAAAGCGCATTGGATAAAAATCCGGCCAATTACACACCTTTGTCTCCGCTGTCGTTTATCGAGCGAACGCGCGATGTTTATCCCGACTATAAGTCTTTGGTTTATGGCTCGCGATCCTATACGTGGCGTCAGACTTTTGATCGATGTGTTCGCTTTGCCAGTGCTTTGGAAAAAGCAGGGATTGTTCATGGCGATACGATCAGTGTCATGGCCGCAAATACCCCGGAATTGTTCGAGGCACACTTTGGTGTTCCTATGAGCGGGGCGGTTCTGAGTGCGCTGAATACACGTCTGGATGCCGATACAATTGCCTATATTCTCGATCATAGTGATTCAAAGATTCTGATCACGGATACGCAGTTTTCTCCTGTGCTCAAGAAGGCGCTGGAAATACTGGATCGGGATGATCTTACCATCATTGATATCGTCGATGAGCAGGCCGAATTTAACCCCGGAGAGGGCGAACGACTGGGTGAGACGGACTACGAGGCTTTCCTTGCCAGTGGCGACCCTGAGCACGTCTGGAGCCTTCCAGAAGATGAATGGCAGGCCTTGACCCTGAATTACACCTCTGGCACCAGCGGGCGGCCCAAGGGTGTGGTTTATCACCACCGTGGATCATACCTGATGACCATGGGAACGATACCTGCCTGGGGTCTTACGCCGCATCCAAAGTATCTCTCTATCGTACCGATGTTTCATTGTAATGGTTG
>JABJOR010000522.1 GCA_018664265.1 Rhodospirillales bacterium | reverse complement strand
TTTTGTGCACTGCACAATAATTTAATTTGCTGTTATTAAAGAAAAAATTCACCTGTGGCCTTAAGTCATGCCGTAGGGATATAAAATTTGTGCAATGCAAAATATTTTTAATCTAGATAAAGTTCGAATTGTTTTAAAAGAAATGTCTGTCATTAACGTTTTTTTCAGCAGCTACGGTCAAGCTGGCATTAATGAACATAAATATTTTAAAGTATCTTGTTTCTGGAATTTGCGTCCATAATCAGTTAGGATTTGCCGCTTAAGAAAGAAATATAATCGGGGTTATGTGGGTAAGTTATATGCAGAGTTTTCCAGCCTTGAGAATTAAGGCGGTTATTATCCTGTTTTTTGGCGTTGTTTTGCTGTTGCCTGGTTTGGCACAGGCAAAGTATGCGTCTTTGATTATGGATGCGGATACGGGACGCGTTTTGCATTCCGTTAATGCCGATACCAGAAATTACCCCGCATCTCTGACAAAGATGATGACGCTTTATATGATCTTTGATGCGCTGGAGCGTGGCAAGATCACCATGAACACCAAATGGAAGGCCTCCAAGCGTGCTGTCCGACAGCCTGCATCCAAGTTAGGCATGAAACGCGGTGAGATCATTACAGTTCGTAACGCTATTTATGCCCTGATCACAAAATCAGCAAATGATGTTGCAACACTGGTCAGTGAAAATCTGGCAAAATCAGAACGCGACTTTGCTCTCGCCATGACGGCGAAGGCGCGAAAGATTGGAATGAGCCGCACGACATTTCGCAATGCTTCCGGTTTACCTAATAAAGGACAGCTTTCCACAGCTCACGATATGGGGGTTCTGGCGCAAGCCTTAATCCAGGATTTCCCAGAAAAATACAGCCTGTTTTCCATGGCTAAGTTTGAATATCGGGGTAGCACCTATAAGAACCATAACAAACTGTTAAAAGCCTACGAAGGTACCGATGGTATCAAGACCGGTTATATACGGGCTTCCGGATTTAATCTGGTTGCGTCTGTTGTGCGCAATGGCACCCGTTTGATAGGCGTGGTGTTTGGTGGTGATACATCGCGCAAGCGCAATGCTCATATGATGAGCTTGCTCGACAAGGGCTTTGGTATTATTGCCGCTGAAAATGCGCCTGCTCAATCACAAAATACAATCACTACGGCTTCGCTCAACCTTGATGCAAGCAAGCAGATAACCGCAAGTAAATATTCATGGGGAATTCAGGTCGGTGCCTATACGAAGGAATCACAGGCTTCTGAAGTTGCCTACGCTGTTTCTGCTATCGTACCAAAATTGCTGAATACCGGTTTTGTGACCGTGGTACCCCTTGTTAAAAACAGCGGTAAGATAATCTATCGTTCCCGTATTCACCGCATTCCGAAGAAGCAGGCCTATAAAGCCTGTCGGATACTGAAAAATCGTGGCACCGATTGTATGGTCGTCAAATTGCCTGTCTCACAACAGGTAGCAGCCGCTAACTAACATTGCTGATACTTTAGTCTTCTGGCAGCGCCAATCCTGAGCGCTCCAATTGTGATGCCAGCTCTACTTGAAGACGGGCAAGTCCCTCCTCACTTTTGGACTCGCAGCGAGCAACCAGAACATCTTGGGTGTTAGAGGACCGAAGTAACCACCAGCCATCTTCATTCTCAACGCGCACCCCATCGATGTCATGGACTATAATATCGCTCATCTCAGCAAGACGTGCACGAACCTCTTCGATGACAGGAAGTTTGCGTTCCTCTGCGCAGGGAAAGCGTAGTTCCGGCGTGTTGACATAATCTGGTAGGCTATCGCGAATGTCTGCCAGAGTGTCTGAACCGGAAGCCAGTATGGAGAGCACGCGCACAGCGGCGTAGGCTGCATCATCATATCCGTAGTAACGATGCTTGATAAAGATGTGCGCACTCATTTCGCCAGCGAGCGGAGAGCCTGTTTCATACATCTTGTTTTTAATCAGCGAATGACCGGTTTTCCACATCAGAGGTTTGCCACCCATGGCCTCGATTTCTTCAAAGAAGGCCCTGCTGGCTTTGACATCGGCGATGATGGTGGCACCTGGATGATCTTGCAAAACTTCACGGGCTAATACGATCAAGACTTGATCGCCCCACAAGACACGCCCCTGTGCGTCAATGACGCCAATGCGATCACCGTCTCCATCAAAGGCAAACCCGAGGTCGCAGTTATTGGCTTTGACCACGTCTTTGAGCTGCTCAAGGTTTTTCTCAACCGTTGGGTCAGGATGATGATTGGGAAAGGTTCCATCAATTTCTTCGTTGATCAGGATATGTTCGCCGGGTAGCTTCTTGGTCAACTCGACGATGGCTTCACCGGATGATCCATTGCCCGGATCCCAGGCTACTTTCAATTCCTTGTCACCGCGATAGTCCATCGCCATGCGATCAATG
>JABJOR010000521.1 GCA_018664265.1 Rhodospirillales bacterium | reverse complement strand
GTCACCACTAGTAACATAAATCGGGGCATGCTCATAAAGCCCTGTCATCCAGGGCATCGCCACACCATTGGGTTGTGATTTATGGGCTCGTTTTCCAAGTTCCAATGACTTTGGGATCATAAAATTCAGACGCGCGGCTTCCTGATCAGCTATGTCACGTAATTTGTCGAAATCAAGAACTGTAGATATAGGGTCAGCGGACATAGGACGCCCCATTAATATCGATAGTTTGACCTGTAACATTTGTTGCAAGCCCTGAGGCCAGGAAACAAATGGTGTTGGCGACTTCTGAGGATGGCGCAATATCACCCATAGGAATATCACGAACCACGCGCGGGCGTAACTCGGGATCTTTCTCGAAAGCATCAAGTGCCATATCTGTGCTGACGAAACCCGGTGCAACTGCGTATGTATAAATACCGTCAGAACTGTAGGCACGGGCCAAAGTTTTAGTCAGCGATATCATAGCGCCTTTTGAGGCTGCATAGGACCAATATGCAGGATCATCGCCTCGGAAAGCTGCCCGGCTGGAAATATTTACGATAGATCCACCTGAACCACTGGCTTGCCATGTATTAATGGCTTCACGACATAAGTCTGCGGTCGCAATAAGGTTTATCTGAAGCGTTTTTTGCCAGGCAGATTGCCAAGCATCATCTGTTCCAGCAATGGGGGCAGAATAAAAAACACCCGCATTATTCACCAATATATCAACCTGGCCTTTCCAACTCATGGCTTCACGCCAAAGCGTACCGGCAACACCAACCTCGCTTAATTCAGCACAGACCAGATGGCACTTATCAGCCCCGGCTTCTTGCGCCGTTTTTTCTGCTGCTTCCCGGTTTGACCCGTAATGAAGGACAACCTTGGCACCTGTGGTTGTCATAGCTTTTACTGTCGCCGCACCTATACCGCGTGAGCCACCGGTTACCAGGGCAACCTTACCAGAAAAGTCGATCATAATGTGTTCCCTTAATTTGTATTTATCTTTGTTTAACATTCGCACAAAAACAAAGGCCTGACGATACATCATCAGGCCTTTGTAAAAATAATTGTGGTAGAGATTAAGTCGAGAATATACGAGCCTCTACCTGGTATCCTTGCGAATGGTGGACAGGAAGTTGCTGACTTCCACTTTCAAAGAATCCGCGTGTTGCGATAAGCTATTGGCTGAATTTTGAATATTACCAGCCGCTTCTCCCGTTTCGGTGGTTGCCTGTGTAACATTGACAATGTTACTGGACACTTCACTCGTTCCTTCAGATGCCTGCTCAACATTGCGGGCAATTTCCTCTGTTGCGGAAGATTGTTCCTCAACTGCACTGGCAATAGTCATCGCAATTTCATCTACACGAGAGATTGTATTTCCAATACCCTCAATTGCATCTGCGGCACTTTCCGTTGAAACTTGTATTTCAGAAATTTGCTCACTGATCTGTTCCGTTGCCCTTGCAGTCTGATTGGCAAGATTTTTCACTTCCGCAGCAACAACGGCAAAGCCTTTGCCTGCATCCCCTGCCCTTGCAGCTTCAATCGTAGCATTCAAAGCCAAGAGGTTTGTTTGTTCAGCGATATCTGTAATCAAGCTGACAACCTCACCAATCCGTTTTGAGGCCTCCACAAGCCCTTGAACCACATCGTGGCTGGTCTTGGCTTCGTCTACTGCACTTGCAGACATGGAAGAAGATTCTGTCACCTGACGGCTGATTTCTCTGATCGATGCGCTCAATTCTTCAGCAGCGGCAGATACGGTTTGGACATTGGCAGTTGCATTATCAGATGCCGTCGCAACGGTAATCGAAAGACTGTTTGCGCGATCTGCTGTATCTACCATAGACGTGGATGAAGAAAGCATCTCTTTTGAAGCGTTCATAACCATATCAACAATGCCACCAACTTTTTCTTCAAAATCATTTGCAAGATTATTCAAAAGTGCTCTTTGCTCCTGTTCATTTTCTTCCCGGACAGTTGCCTCGTGAGCCTCATTATCTATGCGTTCTTGCTCTTCTTTTTTGAGCCGTTCTTCATCACTTGCTCTTTGTGCCTGACGCTCTTCTTCGGCGGCCTGTTCCAAACGTTTATTTTCAGCAGCGTTAATTTTGAACACCTGTACAGCTTGCGCCATCAAACCAATTTCATTTTTCAGATCAAGGCTGGGGACGTCGGTCTCGATTTCCCCATGGGCAATATCCGTCATGGCTTCTGTCATCTGCTTTACAGGACTGACAACTTTAAAGGCCAGCAACAAGGTAACAGCCGTTAGAATACCCCCGACAATTAATATACCAACGATAATTTTGTTACTTAAAACAGAACCACGAGCCAATTGGTCATCAATTGCCACGTTTACTTCCAAAACACCGCGAACATCATCAAG
>JABJOR010000520.1 GCA_018664265.1 Rhodospirillales bacterium | reverse complement strand
CCCAATCCAGATTCGAACGGGGAATAGTCTGGCCCGATGTCTGATGACCATGCCCGGTAGCCTTTTTCAAGACGAAGGGATTCAATGGCGCGATAGCCGGCATTGGCAATGCCGTGCTCGCCTCCTGCAGACATCAAGGATTGGTAAACTGGTAAGGCATGCTCGATGGGGAAATGCAATTCCCAACCCAGCTCACCCACATATGTTATGCGCAAAGCTTTAACGGGGGCTCCGGCAATTTCTATTTCTTGGCAGGTGCCAAAAGGGAATGCCTGATTGGAGACATCCATGTCTGTTACTTTTTGCAAAACATCACGAGCATTAGGCCCCATCAGTGACAAGGTGCAATGATTATCGGTGATATCTTCAAGAGTAACATCACTACCGTCTGGAATGTTGTGCCTGATCCAATCAAAATCGTGGGTGCGATACCCGGTACCTGTGACGATGTAATATTGTTCATCGCTTAATCGGGCAACGGTAAGATCACATTCAATGCCACCACGAGAGTTCAGCATTTGAGTATAGATTAATGACCCAGGTGCTTTGGTAACATCATTGGCACAAATCCAGCTTAAGGTACTTTCTGCGTCTGGTCCCGAGACCATAAATTTAGCAAATGAACTTTGATCAAAGATCGCGACACGTTCACGCACGGCCTTATGCTCGTTGCCAACATGCTCGAACCAGTTCTGGCGACCAAAGGAATATTCGTCCTCTGCCTTAACACCTTTTGGAGCAAACCAGTTCGGGCGTTCCCATGCCATCTTTTCACCGAAGCATGCGCCATCGGCTTTCAGCACATCATAAAGCGCAGACGTACGCACGGGGCGTGCGCTTTCATGTTCTTCATGAGGCCACGACATGGTGTAGTGTTTTCCGTAAAGCTCTAACGTTCGGGTGCGGACCCATTCCTGATCTCGGTGATGATTGCCAAATCGGCGGATGTCTACGGGCCACAAATCAAGGCTTGGCTCGCCCCCAACGATCCATTCTGCAAGGGCCTTCCCTGCACCGCCTCCCGCAGCAATACCAAAAGCATTAAAGCCGGCACCGACATAAAAATTATCCAGCTCAGGTGCCGCGCCCAGAATGAAATTGCCATCCGGTGTGAAGGATTCCGGGCCGTTCGTGAGGGTTTTGATTCCTGCCGTTTCAAGCGCTGGCACACGCCCCAAAGCTTGTTCCATAAGTTGTTCGAAATGATCCCAGTTGGAATCCAGCAAGGTAAAGTTAAAACCTTCCGGAATACCATCAATAGCCCAGGGTATGGGGTTTGGTTCGTACCCGCCCATGACCAGACCGCCAACATCTTCTTTAAAATAAGTCAGTCGGTCAGGATCACGTAATGTTGGAAGATCACTGGTAATGCCTTCAATGGCCTCAGTAATCATATACTGATGTTCGACTGAACATAGTGGCACACATACGCCAGCCATAAGGCCAATTTCGCGTGCCCATTGCACACCGCAATTAACGACGATTTCGCATTCTATATCACCAAGGTTTGTTGATACGCCGCTCGCTTTCCCGTCTTTTGTCTGAATAGAATTAACGGTACATTCTTCGACAATTTTAACGCCGCTGTTACGCGCACCTTTTGCAAGGGCTGCTGTAATGTCGGATGGATTGGCCTGTCCGTCTGTTGGTAGGTATGCTGCCCCGTGGACATCAGAGATATCCATCATTGGCCATAAGTCTTGAGCTTCTTTTGGTGATAGAAGATTCATTTCAAGGCCGAAGCTTTGTGCTGTCGTGGCCTGACGTTCATTTTCGATCATGCGTTCTTTATTGCAGGCAAGTCGCAAACCGCCATTCATCTTCCAGCCAGTACCAAGTCCGGTTTCTTCTTCAAGCGTGTTATAAAGTTCAACACTGTATTTCAGCAGTTGTGTAATATTTGCATTACTGCGCAACTGCCCCACCAACCCGGCGGCGTGAAACGTTGACCCACTGGTTAGCTTGTGTTTTTCCAAAAGCACAACATCGCTCCAGCCGAGTTTTCCAAGATGATAAGCCGTGCTGCAACCAATAATACCGCCGCCAATAATCACCACGCGAGCATGTGTGGGAAGAGATGTCATTATGAATTCCTGTTCGTTTGGTAAGACTCGTATACGCCTTCAAACCGTTCAAGGTTTTCTGTGGTATACGCAATAAAATCAAAATCGAGTGGTGAATGAATTTCGGATACCATGCTCCACATGGTCTCACGAAGAAGAGAAGAACACTTCATAGCGCTATAGGATTGCCATAGGGCCTTATCCACCGATTTCTCAAAATACATTTCAAGAAGGCTTCGCTCCATGTCTTCATCAAATTCGTTATTGGATGCCAAATTTGAAAGATCAAACAATGGACTGTTGAAGCCAGCGTAATCCCAATCCAAAAGCCACAGACGGTTTCCATCATCCAGAAAATTTGCAGGCAACAAGTCATTATGACCGAAGACAAGCTGAATAGGACCAACGCCTTGTTCAAGGTCATTGGCGATGCTTTCCAGACGGTCCAGTTGATCAATTATGCGGCTACCATCTTGACGCAGGGTTCCTCGGTAGCTTCGCAAGACCTGAAACACCCAAAACACCAGTGACGGACCATTAAGGTGCTTGGGTATTTCGTGATGCACTTTTTTAAGCATAGGCACGATTTTCTCTAACACGCCGGGTTTACGAATATCTTCGGCATCATACGTTCGGCTTTCGATGTATTGCAGAACCAATACGCCTTGTTCTGAATGAATGACCTCTGGCGACAGCCCTACTGTGTGAGCCGCTTTGCTGGCTGCAAGTTCATTAAAACGCATAACGCCATGTACCGGGATATCTTCACCGATTCGGACAACATATTTTTTACCAGCATCTTCTACTGTGAAGTTAGTGTTGGTAATTCCACCCCCAAGTGGCTCGGGATCTACCAGCCCTTTCCAGCATGTAAGGTTTGCAGCTTTTGATTTTGCTTCGCTTATCATTTAAGTGATCCCCAACTCTTCTTTGCGCTTGGCGCTCCAAGCATTAATCAAACGATCAGCAATAATGGCAATAAATGCTACACACAAACCGGCAACTAATCCGCGTCCGCTGTCTGCTTTTGTTAGCGCAATGTAAACTTCTTGTCCAAGATCACGGGTTCCGACAAGAGCCGTAATAACCAGCATACTAAGCGCCATCATGATTGTTTGATTAAGCCCGAGCATTATTTCCGGCAGCGCGATGGGGAGGCGTACTTTCCACAAAATTTGGCGTGGCGTACAACCCGTCGCTATAGCAGCTTCAATAAGATGTGGTGAAACACGTCTTATACCATGATCGGTGTAGCGCACTGCGGGCGCTATTGCATAGGCGACAACAGCCAACATGGCTGCAAAATCACCAACCCTGAACAACATGACAACAGGCATCAGATAAACAAAACTTGGCAAGGTTTGCAGGGTATCCACGACGACCTGAATGATGCGGTGAAACCTGTCATTCAATGCTGCAAGAATGCCAAGTGGGATACCTATGGCTCCGGCTATCAATACTGATGTGCCACAGAGGTACACTGTAATCATG
>JABJOR010000519.1 GCA_018664265.1 Rhodospirillales bacterium | reverse complement strand
GTTCGACTCCAATATCGCCCACCAGTTTGATAAAACGGCAGCCCACGTGGCTGGCGCTTTATCAATGCCGCGTTAGCGGTAATTGGAGGAGAACCAAAGGTTCGATGCTGACTAGGAACGAGAGTCGCGACAAAGCTCGCTTTGGCATGACTGAGTGACGACATCAGTAAAACATTCACGCAGTGAATGGATACTCCAATATCGCCCACCATCTTCATCGACTTCCGATGGTTTTTTTACTTTCAACCTGTAAATCGAATCGACCATTTGGTATATGCTCCCTAACCACTTTTTGGTCGAATCGAAAGAACATTCTAGCTATCTGCTTGTCGTTCACCTCTGAGATCTCCACCTTCTCAACAAGCATATCAACCAACTGCTTCTTCCCCTTATAACTCAAAGCACTCATGTTCTATTCTTAGAACCACTTGGCCTACCCTTGCCGGGCTTATTACCTTTTGAGAAAGTCATCAACCTTAGTGTAGAAAGTGTAATTTTAACGTACTCATTATGACCCTTCAGTTTCCAAAAGCAACTCCTCAAAAAGACCTAGATCTTTCTTTGACTGCTCAAGGATTTCACGAAAACACTCATTGCAAAACGACTTTTTACTGGTGAAACCTCCAGACTTTTTTGGAATCAGAAAGCAATCCGTACCTTTAACAATGGCCTCCTTGCACCTCGTACAATTGCGAAGCTTTTTAGCCTGGGACTTCTCAGGCCGTCCACTTGAAGCAGTAATTAGAGATGGCGTCTTCCCACGTTTATTTTTCATTTTCAAGGATTTTAATAAATTGTCGTGTAAGTTGATTCACAACCTCATCAAGCTGCTGCATCATAGTTTTGAAATCTGATGTACTCCACTCCCCTCTTTTCCTAGAATCCCTTTTCGAGACCTCTTGATTAATGAGCACCAAACAGGCGATAGAATCGTTTCCAGCTGGAACGCCAACGTTAATAAGCTTACGCCCTCCACGCTTAAGACCCAAACGGTTCATAAGGATATTTGCACAAGTCTTCGACTTCTCATTCAGCCTTTTACGTGACTCCTCCCATTGCTTCTGCGGCTGCACCTGAAATGGTTCAGCAGCTTTGGAGGTAACATTGGGCTGAACACCTTGCTCTAGAACCAAAGTCCTCGCCTTGCTTGAATCTAAGCCTAGTAATTCCATCCTTGTCTCTAACTCTCTGATCAAATCTTCTTCATCAGCCGTTACAAACGCCTCCTCAATCAAAGAATCTGCAATCTCATGATTAGCCATTGCCTGCTCAGAGACTCTAAGCCTCCTTTGCCCTCCAACATCACTCCTAGAAGGCTCAGGATCCTGCCCACCAACAACCTCATCCCAGAACCTCTGATCATCTTTCTCAAATAGTTTGAACTCAACAAGCCTTTGATCAAGATTCATACCCACGTGAGTAACAACATGACCAAAATTATCAGGATGAAGAGGGTCATTTTGAACGATAACTCTTAATATACGACCAACGAACTGTATGTATGGAGCAAGCGACCTATATGGTCGGAAAATTGCCGCAACACTTAGCTTAGGGTGATCAAAACCCTCACCAAGCATCTGTACCTGAACTATACAATCTAGCTCACCACTCTTAAGGGCTAACTTAATTGCTTTCTTTTTAGCCTCATCAAGTTGAGCATAAATAACTTCAGCCTTGTAGCCTCGCTCTACATACAAAGAACGAATTGCCCTTGCATGATCAACAGAGCAGCCAACAGCAATCAACTGATGATGCGTACCAGTCTCCCTCAGCTCCTCTAACTTCTCCAGACTATTGTCTACAATGTTTTGATTACAGACTTCAGACAAAGCAATTCCTTTACTAAACCAGTCCTTAGTTTTCATTTTGAGAACATCAGTCAAGGTATAAACCTTAGTTTCACCTTTTTCAGTGAAGGTCAATTCAGACGGTGCAACATAAGAAGCCTTAACCCTCTTAATGTATCCATTGATCGTAGCCTTTCTAAAGGGGTAACGATAGATTTTATCCCCACCAATAGACTTTCCATCACTTCTGAATGGAGTAGCGGTTAGTTTAAGAATTTTAGCGTCCGTAAACCAATCAAACACTTGTTGCCAGCTTGAAGCGGGTGCATGATGAGCTTCATCGACAATAATTAAGTCAAAGAATCCTGGGTCAAACTTTTTGAGCCATTTATCTGCATTCGTTGCTAGCTGATGAACGTTTGTAAGCACGATGTGAGAGTCGTTACAAACGGAAAGGTTTCCTGAGTCCAATGTACAAACATATGGCCCACCAAGCATGTCCTTACTAGCCAATACACCCCTCTTACGCCAAAAACACTTTTGACGATTCGTAATGTCCAGCGTTTCAAGCAGCCCCTCCTTTATGGTTAAATTTGGGGAAATAATCAAAACCCTACCCTTTGAAATACCGAAGGGTATCAGCGAAGCCAGTCCCGACTTACCACATCCAACAGGTAGCTGAATGATTGCCTCCTTGCCACCAGCACTAAAAAAGTCATACGCTCGCATATACGCTTCGATCTGAGGCTCTCTCAACTGAGGATTCTCATCAATACTAACCCCAACATCCATGAAAAACGACTCAATTGGGCGGCTCGCATTAACCCAAGCATCAAGATCTTGACGGCTAAACACCCACTTCTTACCAATTTTTTTAGAAGGCACCTTACCGTCACGTGTAAGGCCATAGAGTGTAGTCTTGCCCAAATTAAGATAAGCGGCAGCTTCTTCAAGTGAGATCCATTGATTCATTGCGGTGGAGTTAAGTGTCATTTGCTGCCAAATGATATCAAATGATAGCGAATGGGCAATCATTACAAGTTGACTCACATCACATTTCTCATCGCAATATGCAAACTAAAAGAACAGATAACCTTTCAGCGCTCTAATACCAAGTCACAGGCTGCATCAGGTATGGGGACATACTGGTTATTACCAGCAAAATCCTTCCTTCCTACCACTCTCAACGCCACCATTAAAATTCCGTGGCTTGAAGAGTCAAGAATATTTTTGAATTAGGAAATTATTCTTCAGCCATAAATATCACCAAAAAAATCATTTCAGCAACTTAAGCTTTTTGGCTCGGTATAAATTCAAACATATAACACTAATAGACAATAATGGACCCGAATAGAAAGGAAGTAAAAAATATAATGGTGTAAACAGGGTTAGCAAAACATACAAGACATCAAGCAAAAGAAACTCAAGTGTTAGTCCATAAATAGCTACTCTAAACGCCTGCCTACATCTAAGATTTATACCTATAATTTTAGCGACACATAGTGATACTAAAGCTATAATAATTAGATACAAAAACAATAAGCATGAAACAAACAAAGTAAACACAAACCATAGAATTGGAAGAGAGACCAAACAAATTATCACTACCATTTGAGTTATTTTTTTATCCATATAAGGCTTGTCTATCACCAAATTCTCGGTGTTTATTAAATCAAACTCATCATATCTAGCAACATTACTCAAAGTATCTCCATCAAATATATACAAGTACTCCCCCGTCATTAACATCACTGTATTGTACCTTAACAACCCTTCTATAGGCGTATTAACTTCCACTAAGGTGTCAATTACAAACAGATGTGATTCCTCCCCTTCAAGATCTTTATAAGTAATATTCCACTCCTCAGGAAGAGGTTCATTCGGCCCTATGAAATATGGCTCTTCTACATTCGTAGAAAGCTTATAATCCTCAAAAACTAATTCAAGCTCTTCCGGATACACATCATATGGTATATTTATAAATTCACTAATTTTCGGAGAATAAATATAAAGAAAAATAATTCCAATTATTACATATACCGACAGCACAAGCATGGATAACTTCAATAGATACCATAAAGAAGCACTCACTCCTTTCTGACTAACAATTGATGAATAAAACTTTGGCGAATAAATTGACTGTTTAATTGTTGTAAGAAATTCTTTCATAAAAATATTTATCAAATCAACCTTATCACATGATAACATCCAAATAAAAAAACCCCACCTTGCGGCAGGGCTTTTTAAATTTAGAACTAAGCAGCATCCTTAGGAAGGATTTTGTACATTCCTGTAGAACATGTTTCGCATTTACCTTTCATGGCAGGGCGACCATTTTTCATAGTTACGCGTTCAGCTTCGTCCATTCCAGACTTAGCTTTACATTTTACGCAGTAACCGATTTCTTTTGCATTGTCATCAGACATAGTAAAGGGTTTTAAAAATAAGTATCCAAACTCTAGCACAAGCACAAACAAATAACCACTATTTCCTCTCCTCCAAGAGCAAGTCGAGCTCAAGAATCGCTCCAGCTCGCCAAACTTCAAGCTTAATTTCATCACCAACAAAGAGAGTTGAGAGCGAATTTCTCGGTGTATATGTGCTTGTAAACGGATTTCCATCCACAGACAAAATAACATCATTCTCAAGCAGACCAGCTTTATCAGCCGAACTTCCAGTAACAATTGCGGGCTCACCTAACTCATCATCGCCTAAAAGCAAAATCCCATAATCATAATCTAAAGAAAAACGTTGCTGCACACTTTGAGTCACAGGAATGTATCTCACTCCAAGAAAAGGCCGAATAATCCTGCCATGCTCCTCATAAGACTTAAGCACTCCTGAAATATCATTTGAAGGAATAGCAAAGCCAATTCCCTCCGCAGTAGAATCAATTGCTGTGTTCATACCAACCAGTTCCCCATCAATATTCACCAAAGGCCCACCACTATTACCCGGATTAATCGCAGCATCAGTTTGAATCAAATCCACCAAACTATAAGAGCCACCGGCATTCCCAACAGAAATTTGCCTACCTGTCGCAGAGATAATTCCCGCAGTTGTAGTATTTGAATACTGGCCAAGAGCATTACCAATTGCTAAAACCGGCTCACCCACAGAAACCTCATCAGAATCAGCAAAATCCAAAACTTCCAATGCGCCAATCCTATCATCGTCACCTGTTAATTGCATGATTGCGATATCATTCAAAGCATCTTTCGCCAAAACCTCAGCCTCAATCTCACTTCCATCAGACAAAATCACAACATAATCCGCAGAATCATCTTCTACCACATGCCGATTTGTAACCAAAATTCCATCCGCAGTAATTATAAAACCTGTACCACTACTAACTGTTGTTGGGCCAGCAACAGCAGTAAACCCAAATCGAGAATAATAATCAGTTAGATCCTTCTGAGCCACAACACTCACAACCGCAGGCGATGCATCTTCCCAGGCATCAACATAAGAAGTAGCCTCACTATGAACTTCGCGCGCAGGCCTTCTACCTTCCGGCCTATCATCGTCAAAAATCAACTCCCCGCCCAAGCCACCAATTCCTCCAAAAACAAGAGCAATCAAAGCCGTATATACATAAAACTGTTTTTTCATAATAATTTTTTAAGGATCAGAATTTTATCACGCGCTTTGTCTTTACAAAAGCTTTGGGTAAGTGCAAACTGACAACGATGAAACAGGGACTACGTGCTCAAATGCGTGCTAAACGCAATGGCCTTCCACCCAACTCATATGCGCAAAAAAGCGCTCAGATCCGCGATAAACTCGAATCCTTAGAACAATTCAAAAAGTCAGAACATATTTTGGTATACCTGTCTAAAGAAAAAGAAGTAGATAGTCATGCTTTAGTCCGTGAATTAATTCGCAGCCATAAAGAGGTTTATGCCCCAAAAGTAAATGGCCGCGACTTACATGCATACAAAATCAACCGATGGGAAGAATTAGAACCCGGCCACTTCGACGTGCTCGAACCAATACACAAACACCAAAAAATCCCGCTTAGTCAACTCGATCTTATATTAGTCCCAGGAATTGCGTTTACACCAGATGGCCATAGAATTGGCTACGGAAAAGGCTACTACGACGGCTTGCTCAAAGACATGGATGCCATTAAGATCGGACTCGCATTTGAAGAACAAATGGTAGATGAATTCCCAACCGAAGATCACGACATACCAGTAGATATAGTAATTACAGATCAAAACGTTTATCAATAGTCCTTTAACCCCTTTGCCATGTCCACCACAACAGATGAGCTCAACCCACTCATTCTTAAAAACTGGGAGAACCTGCGAGATTTCGACCCCGAGATTTACGGTGCTATTCGTGGCGAGGAAGTTCGCGAAACAGAAGGAATTGAATTAATTCCTTCTGAAAACTACACTTACGCTGAAGTACTCGCAGCAAACGGCTCAGTATTCACAAATAAATATGCCGAAGGTTACCCAGGCCGTCGTTACTACGGTGGGCAGGAATACACAGATGTAATTGAAAGCCTCGCAATTCAAAGAGCAAAAGACGTATTTAAATGTGGGCACGCAAACGTTCAACCCCTATCTGGCTCACCAATGAACCAAGCCGTATACCTCGGATTTCTAAAACCCGGCGACACAATACTCGGCATGGATCTTTCACACGGAGGCCACTTAACTCACGGACACCCAGTCTCACACATGGGTAAAATCTTCAATTTCGTAAGATACAAAACATATCCTGAAGAAGAAGGACGAATCGATGAAGCAGAACTCCTAGCACTCGCGAAAGAGCACAAACCAAAAATGATCCTTTGTGGATACACTTCATACCCACGCGATATCGACTACGCAATGTTCAAACGCGTTGCAGATGAAGTTGGAGCCTTAACAATGGCAGATGTTGCACATATCGGCGGTCTAATTGCCGGTGGAGTAATGCGAAACCCTTTTGATTACGACTTCGACATAGTAACAACTACAACTCACAAAAGTCTTCGCGGCCCACGTGGCGGAATGATTCTTTGCAAAGAGGAACACAAGAAAACAGTAGATAAATCAGTCTTTCCAGGCTTACAAGGTGGCCCACACATGCAAACAATCGCATCAATTGCAGTAACGCTTAAAAAAGCTCAAGAGCCAGAATTCAAAGAATATGCAGAGCAAGTAATGAAAAACTCTAAAGTACTCGCTCAAACTCTTATGGATGGCGGAATGAAACTAGTTACAAATGGTACCGACAACCATATGATGGTAATGGACACCACAGAAAGCTTTCAAATTGGTGGGACACAAGCCGAAGAAATTT
>JABJOR010000518.1 GCA_018664265.1 Rhodospirillales bacterium | reverse complement strand
TTCTGGCTGTATCAGCCATGAACTTTCTACGCTTTATCGCGTTTGGACGTGTGGTGTTATGTTCGTTCACGTTGCATCACCTTGAAATCAGTAAACAAGGCTGTATCAGGGCCGATGGAAGACCATCGGCCCATCAATCAGCTTTTGTTAGGCCTTAACTACCCTGCATGCGCACTTCTTGTAATCCGTTTCTTTTGAAAGCGGATCAGTGGCATCCAGTGTCAGTTTATTAACCAACTGGGCAGCATCGAACCAAGGCATGAACACCAACCCTTGAGGTGGTTTATTACGACCACGGGTTTCAACTCGGGTAAGCAGATCACCACGTCTTGTTTCAACCTTGACCTCCTGCCCACGTTTGAAACCACGGGCTTTGGCGTCTTCCGGGTGCATATAAATTTTGGCATCCGGATAGGCACGGTAGAGTTCTGGAACCCGGCGGGTCATGGTGCCGGAATGCCAATGCTCAAGAACACGACCTGTGGAAAGCCAAAGATCAAATTCAGCATCCGGGCTTTCAGCTGCAGGCTCATACGGTGCAAAAATGATATTCGCTTTACCATCTTTCTTGCCGTAGAACTCTACGCCTTTACCTGCTGCCACATGAGGATCATATCCTTCGCGGAAACGCCATAGGGTTTCTTTGCCATCAATAACCGGCCAACGTTGACCACGAACCTTGTGATAGCTATCGAAGTCAGCCATTTCGTGGCCTTTTTTCGGTCCTTCAAACTGGAAGCGACGATATTCTTCGAAGATGCCCTTCTGGACATAGAAACCAAAGTCTTCTGATTCATCATTGCCGTATGTGTTGCCGGAGCCGTCTGTAATTTCCTGCTGTGGAAACTTGTTAACGCCACCATTAGCAAACAGCACATCAAAAAGATTGGTATCTGGCGTATAGGCCGATGCAGCAATGGATTCAGTGGCCCAAACTTCAGATAACTTGAAGCGTTTGGAGAATTCCATTACCTGCCAAAGGTCAGATTTGGACTCGCCCGGGCCTTTTACCTGCTGGCGCCAGAATTGAGTACGACGTTCAGCATTACCATAAGCACCTTCTTTTTCCATCCACATAGAAGTTGGAAGAACCAGATCAGCAGCTTCTGCTGAAACAGTAAAGTAAGGATCAGACACGACGATAAAGTTTTTAGGATTACGATAACCCGGCAAGCCTTCCTCGTTCATGTTTGCCGCAGCTTGCATGTTATTGTTACACATTACCCAATAAGCATTGAGCTTGCCGTCTTTTAACATGCGATTTTGCAGAACAGCATGATAACCAGGTTTGGGTGGAATAACTCCAGTAGGAATATTCCAGATAGCTTCAGCAGCTGCGCGATGCTTTTCGTTTTTGACCACCAGATCAGCAGGCAGACGATGAGCAAAAGTTCCGACTTCACGAGCCGTACCACAAGCAGATGGCTGACCGGTCAGTGAGAACGGGCTGTTGCCAGGCTCAGAGATTTTACCAGTAAGCAGGTGGATGTTGTAAACAAGACCATTGATCCAGACACCACGAGTGTGTTGGTTCATACCCATTGTCCACAAGGACATAATCTTTTTATTAGGATCGGCATAGAGCTTGGCCAGTTTCAGCAATTTATCTTCCGGGACACCGGAAAGTTTGCTGGTGTACTCAAGGGTGTAATCACTAACGGATTTTGCATATTCAGCAAATTCGATTTTAGTCAGCTTTCCGCCTTTGCCTTTCTTGGCTTTTTCAAGCGGATGTTCTGGGCGCAAACCATAACCAATATCAGTCACTGTTTTGGTGATATTGACGTGGCTGGATAGGAAGTCGTTGTTTACCGCACCATTTTCAATGATGTAATGGGCGATATAGTTAGCAATCGCCAAATCCGTTTGCGGGGTAAAGACCATGCCGTTATCGGCGAGTTCGAAACTGCGGTGCTCATAAGTAGATAACACATGAACTTCCGAACCTGGCTTGGTCAGACGGGTATTCGTCAGACGTGACCACAGAATCGGGTGCATTTCAGACATATTGGAGCCCCAAAGCACGAATGCATCAGCATGCTCCAAATCATCATAACAGCCCATAGGTTCATCAATACCGAACCCGCGCATGAACGCACCAACAGCAGAAGCCATACAGTGACGTGCATTGGGATCAATATTATTGGAACGAAGGCCTGCTTTCATGAATTTAGCGGCGGCATAGCCTTCCCATACGGTCCATTGGCCTGAGCCAAACATGCCAACTTTCTTGGCACCTTCAGGAGCCTGTGGATCAATAGCATCTTTCCATTTTTCCGCCATGATATCAAAAGCTTGATCCCATGAAATTTCGGAGAATTCTTTAGAGCTTTTATCAAACACGCCACCTTTACCACGCAGTAATGGCTTGGTCAGTCGATCTTCGCCGTACATGATTTTGGAGAGGAAGTAACCCTTGATGCAATTCAGTCCTTTATTAACTGGAGCATCCGGATCACCCTGGGTGGCAACAACACGTCCGTCTTTGGTGCCAACTAAAACACCACAGCCAGTTCCACAGAACCGACATGCGCCTTTGTCCCAGCGAATTCCATCAGAAGCCGCTTTGGCTCCCTTGGTTGCTGGCAGAGCCATTCCTGCGGCAACAGCAGTTGCAGCAGCAGCATTGGATTTGATGAAATTTCTTCTGTTCATCTTCATGATTTTATGTCCTCCGACATTTGAGATTCGGTATCGCAATGGTGATAAACGAGAGATGCGGACAGCACCCCTTCCACTAAACGCAGATCCGCCAGCGTATCACTGGCGTATTTGTCCGGCGTATCTTCAACGGTGACGACCATTCGGCCATCCCCTTCAGTTTGGTGAACATCAACACCTGGTGTGTTGATGAGGGAAAGTTCTACATCCCCCAGACGTGCTGGGGTCGTCTGAACAAAGACCCCGCAAATATTAAATTGGTTTTTTGCATCCATAATTATGCTGCCTCATTATGCTGAATAGTAGAGAGGGAAAGGGCACCAACAGGACAAGGCGCAATACATGCGCCACAGCCAGTGCAGATAGATTGATTTATATTTGGTTTGCCAAGAATTCCACGTGCAGCAGTACGATCAAATCCTATCGCTTTAGCGTCACACTTCTCGGGACATATATGGCAAACAACACCTTTATCTGAGATACAGACATCTGACACTGAAAGGTGCAATTCCCAATGAGGCCGTTGCACCTCATCTTTATTAGACACCAAACCCAGAAGGCCTACCGGGCAAGCCTTGGCGCAGTCTCCACAAAAGGTACATTCTCCAGATGCAAAAGAAATTTCAGGAATTCCTCCCCGCCCCTTGATGATGATGCCTTCAGGACACGCATCAACACATGAAGCCAGCCCCATACATTGATCGGTTAGCTCAGTTTCAAAAACAGCCCATGGAGGACGGATGGTAGTGCTGTCACTATTGAACCGTCCTCGTAAAAATCCAGCTCTTGAGATTGCGCTAACCACGTCAATTACCCTAAAAAATATGTTATTATTACAGGGGGAACAAAGAACGATAAAAATAGCGTTCTATTAGTTGCATTGATGATACTAGAGACCATTAAATTGCCTCATTTCTGCTTCCTTAACCCCAATATTTAAAGTCACAGTATTTTTTAATATTCAGACATTACTTAAGGGCAGGCAAATATTTATTGAAAATACTTGCACATTTTATAGCATAGCCTAAATATAAACTGCATGTTATTTAGTAATCATGATCGTACACATTTTGAGCCCCCATAGTTTGACTTTGGTTAAGCCCACAAAAAAAATATTGGTTTTTGTGCTAATCGAAACCGCTACAGTGTAGACTGACAACACCCACAAATAATTTGAGGCCGTTATGAGCGATATAGTAAACTTGGAAAAACGCATTGACGAACTGGAGTCGCATTTAACTCACCAGGAAAACACCATTCAGGACCTAAGTGATATCACAGCAAAGCAATGGGAAACCATTGATACTTTGATGCACAAAATAGACGGCATGAAAAACCGTATTCTCAGCCTTGAAGAAGGCAATCAATCTGCGCCAGGCCCTGATGATCCCCTGCCACCACATTTTTAAATCGATATGTTATTCAGCAAAATTGAAAATCAAACAGGATTTATAATTTTTTATAATCAATCAAGAAGAATTATATAATTGCCTGCATAACGAAACTGTACTTTTGTATATACCGAAACAAATCATCACATTCGGGAGAACGGCCAAATGGTAAAGATTTCAGATATTAGCGTCATGATGTTTCCGTGGGGTGTAGAAACTCCGAAAGTCAGTGAAATTGTTGAAGGTGCCCAACTGGCCGAAGAACTGGGGTTCTATTCCGTCACCCTCCCCATGCACATGACAATGCCACCGGGTTGGTTGTTTACCACTTTTCCGAATCAGGACGTTCTCGATGCGATGGTTGTCCTGCCAGCCATCGTTGCTGGAACCAAGACGCTCAGGGTTGGCACCAATTCCTGTCTTCTCCCTCTTCTGCCCCCGTATGAATGGGCAAAATACTTCTCAACACTGGATGTCATGTCCGAAGGTCGTGTGATCATCGGGGCGGCTATGGGCTGGTGGGGCGAAGATTTTGGCTCTGTTGGTGTAAATAGCAAAAAACGCGGCAAGTTATTTGACGAACAACTCGAAATTCTGACCCGCCTGTGGACAGAGGAGCGCATTACTCATGAAGGTGAACATTACCAAATTAATGATATCCCCATGCAACCTCGGCCCGTACAGGCCAAGGCGCCTATCTGGATAGGTGGCGGTGTTAAATCTATCGACCGGGCTGCCAAATACGGCGAGGCAATCGTGCCATTCTGGCCCTCTCCTGATGATGTCAGAAACATGTGGAAACCAACACTATCCGAAGCCGCCGCCAAATACGGCACAAACCCCAAATTATCCTCCTTCACCTTCGCCTATATTGCCGATAATGATGAAGACCTGCAAAAGTACATGCCTACGTTAACCAATTGTGTTGCCTTTGAGGACCCCAGCATTGATCCAACAGAGGTAACCATCAGTGGTTCGCCAGAGCAATGCGCCGATAAGATTATGGCTCTTTCAGATGCTGGCATTGACCACTTTGTGGTCGAGTTCCAGTTCCACGGCCTTGAGTCGGTCGCGTTTGGAATGAACCAGATGGAAAAGTTCGCCAACAGGGTTGCACCACTGCTCGCGGATTAACTTGCAGCAACAATGAAATCACGCAACACGTTGGTTTCCATTTCAGCATCGATCAGACAGCTTTTAACCAAGTCACGAATGTTGACCACACCAACAAGTTTGCCACCATCCATCACAGGAAGGTAGCGTACTCGCCAATATGACATGCGATGCATTACGGTTTTAGCATCATCATCATGCTTACAAGCATGCACGTCCTTGATCATCAACTCTGTAACCGGAACATCAATCAATTCTGCGCCGTAAGTTGATAGGGCGCGGACGATATCACGTGCCGTGATAATTCCTTCAACGGTGTTCCCATCATTGCTGATAATAACGGAACCTGTTCGTTCAAGTTTCAGGCGATGTGACAGTGGGCCAATTGTGGTATGGGTCGGAACCGTAACAGGCTTGCTGCCATACTCTTCAAGGATTTGGGTGATTTTCATAACGACCTCCTAATCCAGATATTGAGGCATATACCTCTTCCTACAGTATATCACAATCAGCCGTTAATTTCTTGCTTTTGTTTAAAATCATGTAGCATCTCTTAAATTAGCCATGCTGTTAATAAGGGAATAAAAGGCGTATACTTAATGCTTGGATTGAATCTGGTTAATAGGGGGCTAGGGTGTCATGAGC
>JABJOR010000517.1 GCA_018664265.1 Rhodospirillales bacterium | reverse complement strand
TATCGCCATGGCAATTGGCTTCAATCTCAGAAAGATCCTCAAGAAAATCTTTTTGTGGCTGAGCGAAATGCTGCTATTGCTGTTTGTTCCAAAAGATCGGTGCGTCAGAATGGCCTTTATTAGGGCCGACTAATTATGAGTCACAGAAGCTTCCTATCTATAACGAAACACTACTCAACATTCGCACTTCATGAGTTAAGATTCTCAGCTTATGTGTCAATTCACATAAAGAATACCGTCCTCTATCCACTGATCCAATATTGACAGAGCTTTCTCAGCGAATAATTTATCATTGATATGTGCAGTGAGTTCAATGAGTTCTACTGGTAATTTAATGTTATTTTTGATTTCTTCTGCAAAAGCGGCGAGGCCATCGGGGTCATTGAACGGGCCGCCTTCCTTGTCCCATTCATCTATACCACCAAGCGGCATGATAAACTTAACAGGGCCTTTGGCCTTGGCTAATTTTGTTGCAATAGTTTTGGCAACTTCTCGTTTTTCTTCTGGTTCCATCAATACACATGCAATCAGGCGATTATGGGCATGAAAGTCCCGACCTTGATGTTCTGGCCCAACGTCAGCCCAAGCCTGTAAATCGATCAGCGTTACACCACCGGGGGCGACAATCTGGGGAATGCCAGCCTGACCTGCAGCTTCCAGTCTGTCTGCACCAGCAGACACAACAGAGCCGTTCTTGTGGTTACTGACTTCAATAAGCGAGAAATCCATGACGCAAGCCAGTTTGCTTTGCGCAGCCAGTGATTCCATGGCGCGTCCGCCCATGCCTGTGGTATGGAAAATAGCAACCTCAAAGCCTCGTTTCTCCAGTTCCGGTTTTAAATGAACCATATATTTCAAACTGGTTTTGCCAAGCGACGTTATACCAATAACCGGGCGTTCTTTTTGCGGCTTAACAACGGCTCTGGCCGCACCAATGGCTGCGCCACAGGCTTGTGATAGCGAAGACTTGCATATGCTGTTAAGTCCATAGAGACCACCAGCCCACAAGATCATCATTAAATCAGGTGCCATGCGTTCCGGTGGTAACAAGGGAGAGAAAGCAACGGTGGACACCAGAACCTTTGGAACCCCGAGTGGTAAAACAGAGGCTACATCAAGCGCGAGGTCCGTTCCCATTGTCCCGCCAAGGGCAATCATGGCATCGATTTTACCGTCCTCATAAAGCGTGCGTGTTAGCTCGCATGCCCCTTCGGCAGTTTTGGCCATAGCAAGATTTTCATCGCCCAGGTCAATAATACCCTGATTGGTTGATCTTGCTGCTTCGGCTACCATGTGTTTGGAAATTTCCACACCAAAAGACGGATCACCAAGGACGCCCACGTCCATAATCATTGCAGAGGCACCCTGATCTTCAATGCATTGCTTCATGAACAGAATTTCATCGGCTTTCGTATCCGCTGTGCCAATAACCAGAACGACTGGATCAATCATAAAAAAAGCCCCTCTTATTTTACTGTCGATAGCCCTGCATCCAGAGCACTTACTATTTTCGATACATCATCTGCGGTGACAACCAGAGGAGGGGACAGAATAATTGTATTTCCGGAAACCCGAACCATAACACCAGCTTCATAAGTGCCTTCAAAAATAGACGCAGTAACATCTTTTGAAGACGGTGTTTTGGCATCCCGGTCTGATACCAGTTCCAGAGCAACCATAAGCCCTTTGCCTCTGACATCTCCTATGACGTCATGCTTGGCCATAAGCCCCTGACATCCGGCAAGCAATTCATCGCCTCGCACGGCTGCGTTTTCATTGACCTTAAGTCGTTTGGTCTCTTTCAATGTTGCTAGTGCTGCGGCAGCTCCTACTGGATGGCCTGAATAGGTATAGCCATGTCCAATTGAGCCGAAGGCGTCTTTGTTGCTTTCAAAAACCTCAACGACTTTTTCAGATATCATGACTGCACCGAACGGATAATAACCATTTGTAATTGCTTTCGCTGTGCACATCAGGTCCGGCTTTACACCCCACAGGCGCGATCCAGTCCATGCGCCAGTACGACCAAAGGCTGTGATGACTTCATCAGCAATCAACAAGACACCGTGCCTGTTACAGATATCGCGCACAAGCGGCATAAAGGACGCGTGGGGTGGGATTACACCACCTGCGCCTAGCACAGGCTCCATAATGAAGGCTGCAACCGTATCAGGCCCCTGAAACTTAATCTCGTCTTCAAGGGCAGCAGAGCAAAGCTGTGCGAGCTTTGCCGGGTCTGTTTCATAAAATGGATTTCGGTACAGGTAAGGGGACGGGATATGATAGCAGCCGGGTAATAATGGCTCGTAATTTCTCCTGAAATTGGCATTACCGTTAATGGATGCTCCGCCAAAATGAGTTCCGTGATAGCCTTTTTTGATGCTTATAAACTTTGTGCGATCCCGCTCGCCTCGAATTTTGTGATATTGACGTGCCAGACGTAATGCTGTCTCGATCGAATCTGATCCACCTGAGGTAAAGAAGGCTCGCACAAGTCCGTCAGGTTCAAACCATTCGCGCAACTCGTAAGAAAGCTCAATAATTGGCCCTGTCGTGGTGCCTCGAAAGGCTGAATAATAAGGCAGATCGTTAAGTTGATTTGTTATAGCATCCTTCACAGGCTGGCATGAATATCCCAAATTTACGTTCCACAAACCGCCGACGGCATCCAGAGTCTTATGCCCAGCAACGTCGGTTAAGCCAACACCTTCAGCCCCGGTAATAACCTTTGGTGGATTTTTCAGCATCTCGGCCGGGTGAGCCATTGGGTGCCAAAAATGTTTGGCGTTGTTTTCGATTAAGAAGTTAGCATCATGCATCTTGATTATCCTGTTTTATAGGCCGAACAATGCGAGGGCCTGATCGTAGCTTTTTGCTGGATTATGAACATCAAACAATACTGTTTCCATCCCTACAGCGTTCGCGCCTTCAATATTGCGCTTTTGATCGTCCACAAACACACACTCCTGAGGTTTTAGTCCCAACTTTTCAGCGCAATTCTCATAGGCTGCGGCTGCGGGTTTGAGTATCTGAGAATAGGTAGCATCTTCAATAACATCAAAGTTCTCAAGGAATGGCAGGGTTTGCCTGAAATCAGCACCATAGAACAAGTCCAATTCATTGGATAAAACGGCAATTTTTATTTTTGCTGTTTTTATACGGGAAACCGCATTCAGGGCTTCAGGACGAATGAAGTCTTTATAATCACCGTTACCACGGGCTCTTTGGACAAATTCGGCCATTGTGGACCAGTTTTCACCCAGCATCGTCCCAACTCCCCGAGATCGTGTCAGCCAGTAATCCCGTTCCGTGATCTCGTCACGCTGCATGGATTGCCATAGGGGGTCATTGGAGGGATCAAATGGGCCAAACCAGTCCAGCGATCCTGCTTTTAATTCCAGTATTCTTTCTGTTTGAGCATGCGTTTCAAATAGCGTACGCGAAATCACACCACCAAAATCCAGGATAAGCCCCTTACAGGTTTTGGTCGTATCATTCATGTGATTTCATCCCCTTAACTCTGGCCCCCAATAGTTGTTTTGCTTGACATGACCACGGTGTTTTCGCAAGTTTTATCTATTCGTTTATGATGTTGGTTTCTCAAATCCAACATATTTAAATCATATGGAATGCTCAGGGGGCTTAAATCCATGCATAAATTACTATTAACCACACTTTCGGCTGCATTGTTTGCAGCGACAGCTATTTTCTCACCTGCAAGTGCAGCAGATTATCCAACAAAACCCGTTTCTTTCGTGGTTCCTTTCCCTCCCGGTGATCTGGAGGATGTCTTAACCCGAATGATTGCTGAGGAATTTCAGTCCAAAACAGGTGTTGCAGCCGCCGTTGTTAATAAACCCGGTGGCGGTGGTGGTCCGTTTCCTGGTGCCGTAGGTGTCGCTACTGGCCCGACAGATGGTACCGTTATCGGATCATTTGTTGTTGATGTTCCTGTTGTTGGCCCATTGATTGGCATTGATGAACTAAAAGTCGATACCTTCGAGCCAATCGGTATCTTTTTAACCTACCCGTTCGTCATCGCAACCAGCAAAGATGCGCCTTACGATACAATGGCCCAAATGGTGACATACGCTAAGACTAACAAATTGGCTCTCGGCCATTTTGGCGCATTCATGATCCCGACACAGGTTACTCTGGCTGCTGCCAAAACCATGGGCTTTGAGTGGGGCTCTGAAGCAGCTTTTGATGCTCTGGATTGCAATACACTGTCATCTGGCGATGCTGATGTTATCAACACGACACTGCAGCTCATCCTGCCGTGTCTTTCAGACGTTAAAGTTCTGGCCAGTGTTACAGGCGAACGCATACCTCTGATTCCGGACACACCAACCATTGGCGAGCTTGAAGCTTCTCTGGATATCGCTTTGTGGAATGGTTTGTTTGTAACCAAAGGCACACCACAGCATGTCAAAGATACAATAGCTGAAATTGCTAAATCAGTCGTTACAAGCGACAAAGCACAAGCAATTGCCGCAGAAACCGGAGCCGGTATTTACTGGATGGGTGGTGACGAAGCCACAGCCCAAATCGCTTCCGACAGAAACGTTACCGACAAAATCAACGCATTAATCGGTGAGTAAAAATCTAGAAAGGGGCACTGGTGATTAACCACTGGTGCCCCAGATTAGAGTAAATGAATAACCCTACCGAGAATATCACCACAGAGACCATCGAACACTATGATGCGATGGATCGATTTGAACGCCAGAGCAAACCCGGCGTTCTTGTTGCTTCTGCATTCCTGTTTTGCATCAGTCTTTTTATGCTCAGCCAACTGGATACCCAAACAAAGTCGTTTAGTTCTTTAAAGTTACCCTTGCAGCCAAGATTTTGGCCCTCAGTTGTTCTGACAGCCATGTCGTTTTTTTCCGGTATGGCTTTGCTATTAAATATTATCAAGCATCGCCAAGATGCTACACAAAAATTACAATCAGTCTTATCAGAGCTTAATGTATGGACTCGTCCGATCGAATACGCCGTTTGGTTTATCGTCTATGCATGGTCAGTCCCATACATTGGTTATTTGCCTACGACCATAATTTTCATGCTGCTTCTGGGATATAGAGTAGGCATCAAGCGACCAGCAACATTTGGCATCTTAACCGTGATAGGCATTGGAACAGTATTGTTGTTCAAAGCAGGTTTATCCGTCAACATGCCTGCCGGTATGATTTATGATCTGGCACCGGAAAGCATCCGTAATATTCTGATTAGAAACTTCTGATAGATGGACGTCTTATTCGCAGCCTTTGAAATGATCGCGAGAGCCGATGTGCTTATTGCGCTTTCTATCGGTGCTATTGGCGGTGTGCTGATCGGCGCCATACCCGGAGTAGGGCCTGCGGTCGCCATTGCCATTTTGCTTCCTGCTACATTCAGCTTCGAGCCGATTGTTGGACTAACATTACTGTTGGGGATCTATGGCTCATCCTTGTTTGGCGGAGCCATTCCGGCAATTTTGATCAATACCCCCGGAACAGCCGTAAACGCCCTTACGACCTATGACGGCTATCCAATGGCAAAACGCGGCGAAGCACGACGAGCACTTTCACTTGCCTATTCAGCGTCATTCTTTGGCGCAGTATTTTCAATCATGTGCCTGCTCGCCATTAGTCCGGTTTTATCCTACATAGCCCCCTTGTTTGGCTCGCGCGATATCTTTATGGCGGCGCTTCTGGGGGTCGTCTGTGTCGTGCTGGCACACAGAAACCGAACGCTCGTGGCTGCATCATTGTTGTGTCTTGGGATGTTTATCAATGTCATTGGCATGGAATCGGCGCGGTATTCTAAACGGTTTACCTTTGATCAAACATGGCTTAATTCCGGCATTGACCTTATCGTTGTCTTGCTAGGGCTGTTTGCATTGTCACAAGCCTACATGTTGCTTGGCGATAAAAGTAAACAGGCTACACCTCCATCCATGGAAGGCGGCAGTCTTTCAGGGTTCAAAGAGCTTTTTCAGCACAAACGCATAGCCAGCGTATCATCAGCCTTTGGTGTTATCATGGGAATGATCCCGGGTGTTGGCGAATTTACAGCGCAATTTTTCTCATATTCCTATGCACAAGGGACATCAAAGAACCCAAATTTAATCGGTAAAGGCTCCCCAGAAGGGCTGATCGCATCAGAAGCTGCCAACAATGCAGTGCCTGCCGCTGCCATGATCCCTTTGCTTGCTTTGGGTATACCGGGTGAATCCCTGACCGCTATGATGCTTTCTGTTTTCTACGTTCATGGCGTAGTGCCGGGACCAAAGTTATTTGAAACTCAGCCGGAATTTTTGTTAAGCCTGTTTCTGGTTTTGTTGATTATCAATGTTGTTGTTTTGACTTTTCTAACCTTGACGACCAAAACGCTTGTTCAAATCATCCGCATTCCCAACCGGATCATTGGCGTTGTTGTGCTGACACTCAGCCTAATCGGCGTTTATTCCTTACGAAACAGCCTTGTTGATTGCGCCATCGCAGCGGCTTTTGGCTTGTTTGGGTTCATTTTGAAACGACTGGATTGGCCTATCGTTCCTATCATTCTCGGCATGGTTTTGGGCCGCATCATGGAAGACAAATTCCGAGCATCCATGGCGCGGGTAGAAACACCCATTGATTTTATAAACCGCCCAGTATCCGGGGTCATGTTTGGCTTGATTATGTTTCCGCTATCTTTGCATTTCTTCACCCTCTATCGTCAATCCCGAAAGGGTTAAGGACAAATTATGTTGGATCAGGCTTCCATCAATCAACTTCGCTATACTGAGATCGCGCCACAAAACCTGTTTAT
>JABJOR010000516.1 GCA_018664265.1 Rhodospirillales bacterium | reverse complement strand
GAGCCCACGATTTGAACCTTATATTTTAATACGAAGCATAGTCAATTCTCGGTGGTTTCGGGCCCCCGCAACCAGTAATTTAACCCGTAACTTCAATAATTTACGGGTTTTTCTTTGTCTGCAATATATTCACCAAAACCAGCGCGGGTAAGCTATAGGTAAGCAACCAGCATCTATCTCAGGCATGCTTGAGCGATGTAAATGATGTTAAAATATTAGAGAGTCCGCTTTCTGGGGTGCAAGCGGTCATTGAAAATTAGTTACAATCCCCATTCGCCATGACACGAACCGACAAACTAATATATACGTTAGCTTTGTATAAAATTATATATCACGGCGAGTTACAAGATATATAGAACCTTGTCATTCGATAGAAAATTATTACTCACTTGAATGGCGTTTACCTTTATAATCATGGATAATATGAACTTATTTATTCGTAATGATAAATTGGGTGGGCCAATGAAGGTTATTATTATCGGTAATAGTGCTGCAGGATTAAGTGCACTTGAAGCTTTTCGCAAAATTGATACAGTTTCTCAGGTCCGAGTCATATCAAAAGAATTGCCCAAGCCTTATTCGCGGGTACAACTTCCCTACTACTTGAAGGATCGAGTGGATATGGAAAACCTTTTCATTCGTCACGATTCCGACGTAGAAGAATTAAACGCAGAAATCCTGATTGGTCAAGTTACCGAACTTGATACGACTTCCAAAAAAATTTATTTAAACACCAAACAAATCCTTGCATATGACCGACTACTTATATGCTCTGGATCCTTGCCTTTTATTCCAGAAATACTAGGGATTGAATCCTCCGGCATACATAATATATGGACCATGGAAGATGCGCTCGCCCTCAAAGATGCATTTGAGAGCCAAAAGCGTGTTTTGATCATGGGTGGTGGTTTTATCGCCATGCAAGCTACCTGGGCTGCTGCGCAATGCAGCATGGAGACAACACTTTGTGTGCGTTCTGTCATCATGCGTCGCGACCTTGATGATCATGCACGAGATTCCCTGAAAGAACGCATCAATACATTTGGCATCACGCTCATGGAAGGCACCATGCCAGAAAAAATAATCCCGAATGCCGATGGCACGCTACGAGTTATTTTCTCTGATACTCACTCCATTGTGGTGGATAAAATTGTTTCTGCCGTCGGAGTTAGGCCTAATACAAAATTTCTGGAAGGGAGCGACATTGAAATCGACGGCGGTGTATTGGTTAATGATTTTATGCAAACCACTGTTCAAGATGTTTTTGCCGCAGGTGATGTTGCTGCTGCACGTACGTCTTGTGGCAATTCCCATGAGGTTCGCGCTTTGTGGCCCTGTGCAGTAGAACAAGGGGCTATCGCTGGTCAGAACCTGACTGGTGATCAGGTTGCCTATCAAGGCTCTTTGAATATGAATGTTACGGAATTATTCGGGTTGGTGATAGCATCGATTGGCAAGTTTACGCAAACCGAAGGCTTTGAAGCCTGGACATGGTATGATCAGAAAGACGGCTCGTACCTCAGTATTTTTCTTGATGGCGGCGTGCCTGTCGGGGGAATTTCACTCGGTCATGCGGGTGGGGTTGGCATTCTGGGCATGCTCAGACCATATATTCGATATCATCGGTATCTGGGAGAACAAAGACCGGATGATTTGGAACAAGAGTTGCAGATGAAATTGTTTCCCGGCCTTTATGCCGATTCCAATCGTTTTGCCATGACTTTCTCAAGCCAGCCTGGGTGAAGATCCGGAACAGAATCGAGCAGTAATTCCGTATATTCATGATGTGGCGGAGTTAAAATTTCGCTTGTCGATCCATATTCCACGACTTCCCCCAAACGCATGACGGCGACGGTATCGGCTATCTTTGCGATTGTGGAAATATCATGTGAAATAAAAATGTAGGTGATGCCCAGCCTGTCTTGTAAATCCTGTAGCAAATCTAAAATAGCTTCAGCAACAATGGTGTCGAGTGCCGATGTGATTTCATCGCAAATAATCAAATCAGGCTTGGCCGCCAGTGCACGCGCCAGATTGACACGTTGTTTCTGACCTCCCGATAGCTCTCGCGGGTAACGGTCCATAAAGGATGCCGGCAACTCGACGAGTTCCAGTAATTCAATGACCCGGTTTTTAGCCTCTTGCCCTGACATGCCAAAATAGAATTCTAACGGCCGTTGTAGTATTTTCTGGATACGATGGCGCGGATTTAAGGCGACATCCGCCATTTGGAAAACAATTTGAATTCGTTGCAGTTGTTCCAGAGACCGTTGTTTGAGCGCACCAGGTATCGCAGCACCTTCGAGAATTAGGTCGCCAATTTTCGGTGACATCAAACCACATATAACACGCCCCAGAGTACTTTTCCCTGAACCTGATTCGCCAATGACACCAACGGTTTCACCCTTGTTAACACGAAGGGATACATCTTTTAAAACGATTGATGCGTGATTGATGCCGTAACCAGCTGTGATATTATTGGCTTCAAACATCGGAGTTTCTTGCTTTGTATTTACGGGTGCAGGGTGAATTGTATCGGGCATGACGTGCGCAGCGTCAATCAGCATGCGTGTATAATCCTGCTTGGCATTTGAGACTATTTGCTCAACAGGACCATACTCAACCATTTTTCCATCCTTGAGCACCAAAATATCATCGGCAATTTGTGCAACGACAGACAGATCATGGCTGACATAAATTGCCGAAGTATTCTTTTGATGTATCAAATTCTTGAACGCCTGCAACACTTCGATCTGGGTAGTCACATCGAGAGCCGTTGTCGGCTCATCAAGTATCAAAAGTTTGGGGTCGCAGATCATAGCCATGGCAGCCATCAGACGCTGCAACTGCCCACCACTCACCTGATGAGGATAGCGTTTACCGATATTCTCTGGATCGGGGAGGTCGAGTTGCCTGTACAGCTCTATGGCTTTTTTCTCGGCTTCTTCACGGCTCATGAGGTTCTTGATAACGGGTATTTCTGTGACCTGCCTGTTTATTGTCAGCGCGCTGTTAAACGATGCAGCAGCGCTTTGTGCAACATACGAGATATTAACCCCGCGTGCGAGTTGCTTCTCACTTTGATTGAGCTCCAACATTTTCATGCCGTCAAGTTCAACGCTGCCACTTGTAATAACGCACCCCGGCTTGGCATAGGCCATGCAAGCGAGGGATATCGTTGTCTTGCCGGAGCCGGATTCACCGATCAGAGCCACGACCTTACCGGGTTCAACTGAAAATGATATATCGTTAACAATTGCAAAAGGTTTGCCCTTACGCGGTACAGCGTCAACACAAAGATTACGGACTTGTAAGATATCGTTGTGCATTTGATCAGAACTCATCAGGTAAACTCGCATCACTGCGCTTCAGGAACCAATCCACGATAAGGTTTACGGAAATCGTTATCATGGCAATGCATAAAGCCGGGTAGATAGGTGCCCCTGTACCATACAGAAGCCCCTGCATATTTTCTCGCACCAAGGCGCCAAGATCGGCGTGCGGTGGCTGCACTCCCAGCCCTAAAAAGCTCAGCGCAGAGATAAACAAAATTGCATACGTGAAGCGAATACCAAATTCCGCCGCCAGCGGTGCAAATGCATTGGGCAGTATTTCATGCCACATAATCCAGCCGTAGCCTTCACCGCGAACTTTGGCAACTTCGATATAATCCTGAACGATGATATCCATGGCAAGAGCACGTGCAACACGGTAAACCCGTGTTGAATCAATGAACGCAATTGTAATAATCAAAACAGGAATGGAAGGGCCGAGCGCTGTTACAAGAATCATCGCCAGCATAATCGATGGAAACGCAATAAGTGCATCAACAACACGGCTGAGCGTTGCATCATAAATTCCACCAAGTGTTGCTGCCAGAAAACCAAACATGCTGCCAACAAAAAATGCCAGCGTGGCTATGGTAACAGAGATATAGACCGTTACCCGGGTGCCATAAAAAATTCGACTTAGCATATCGCGTCCAAGATAATCACTTCCCAAAATCAAGGACTCGTCCCCAGCAGACAAAAAACTCTCGTCGGAAATAATTTCAGCTTCATCAAACGGTGCTATGAAAGGCGCAAAAACAGATACGAAGACAATCGCTACAAGGCAAAATATACATAAAATTGCCGTTGGTGTCAGATCTTCATACAGATCCAGAATTGCACTTTTTTTCGTTTCTGTGGTCATTTCGGATGCCTGATGCGAGGGTTTGCTACAATTGAGATAATATCTGCCGACATATTCAAAAGAATATAGATCGAGCAGAAAATCATGGCGCATGCCTGAACCAGCGGGATGTCCCGGGTGATAACACCCTGCACCATCAATCGCCCAAGACCAGTGTAATTAAACATGGTTTCAATGACGACGATGCCACTGATCAAATAGGCAAGATTAAGTGCAATTACGTTGATGATCGGCGCTATGGCATTTGGCAGCGCATGAAGCAGAATAATACGCCACTTTGGCACACCTTTTAAAAACGCCATTTCGATAGCAGGGGACGCCAGCACATTCAGCACTGCGGTTCGTGTCATACGTGTCATATGCGCAAGAACGGTAAAGACCAGTGTTATGACGGGCAATGTTAGCGCGCGGACAATCTTGAAAATATCCTCGCCACCTCGCAGGCTGGAAATAGACGGAAGCCAGCCCATATAAACCGAGAAGAACATCACCAGCAGCACAGCGATCAAGAAATCAGGGACCGAGATCAATGCCAGTGTGGTGCTTGAAATTATTCTATCAACAATGCCGCCCGGGCGCGTAGAGGCGATAAGCCCAAGCAACAATGAAAGCGGAACCGCGATTAATGCGGTTATGCCAGAAAGCATAAATGTGTTTCCGGCGCGCTCACGAATGTCATCGGCAATACTTCCCCCGTTCGCCAGAGAGGTTCCAAGATCACCGGTGATGAGATTGCCAAGCCAACGAAAATAACGAATATGTGCCGGATCATCCAGGCCAAGTCGAGCGCGTATATTGGCAACAAGCTCAGGTGTCGCACCCTGTCCTAAGATAGCATGTGCGATGTCGCCGGGTAGTATTTCAGTGCCGACAAATACCAGCAATGAAACGATAAAAACCGTTGCTACACCAATACCAAGACGGCGAAGAATGAGATGTGTGATATTCATATCGGGCAGAAATTTATCAAATAGATGAAAGCTACAGCTTGCAAACTTCCGCCGTTCCTGTGAAGCAAGGAACGGCGGAAAATATTAGAAGCTTTATTTTGCATATTTTATTTATACTCAGCTGTCGATCCACACAGTGCGTGCGAATTGGTAGAAGCCAAGTGGGCCAGATGCATGCGGTGTAATTCCCTTTACCTCACTGCGTTTAGCATCGAGGTAATCTGAGAACGCCATAATAATGACACCACCATCATCCTGGAGCATGGTTTGCATTTCACAATACATCTCTTTGCGTTTTGTGAAATCCGTTACTCCGCGTGCTTCCAAAAGCAGTTTATCAAACCGCTCGTTATTCCAGGCAGTCTCATTGTAAGATGCGCCGCCTTTACACGCGATGCTCAGGATAAGATCAGGAACAGGACGGGCGTCCCAACCGGAAACGCAAACAGGTTTCTGCATCCAGGCTGATGACCAATATGCATCTGCTGGTGGGCGAATCAGATTTAGATTTACGCCGCCAGCTTTTGCTGATTGCTGATAAACCTCAGAAGCAGCAATTGCTCCTGATGCAGGAACATCAGATGTGTAGAAATCAATCGGCGTGTTTTCCAGACCAGCTTTCTTGATATGGAAGCGGGCTTTGTCCGGATCATACGGGCGCTGTGGAATATCACTGCAATAGAATGGATCGATCGGTGAAATCTGATGATCGTTACCTATATGTCCAAGGCCCTTGAAAACATTTTTAATGATTTTTTCGCGATCAATCGCGTATTTCATGGCCAAACGAAGATCATTGTTATTGGTTGGAGAACGATCCAGCATCATCGCAACATTAATGTGTTTCCCGCTCTTGGCATTGAGCAGATCAAGTTGGTCATTATTCCTGACCAGGGATGCTGCTTTCGGATCAAGTTCCAGAAGAACATTGATATCGTCAGACATCAGAGCGTTCGTACGCATAGTGATGTCACCGATGCTAACGGTTTCAATCTCGTCAACATAAGGGCCATCATCACCCCAATAGTTTTCATTGCGTTCAAGAATATAGACAGAACCAGCCTTGAATTTCTTGACCTTGAAGGGGCCTGTACCGGATGTTGTGCTGGAAAAGTCCTCTTGTCCGTCTTGAGAGATGTGTGCGCGGGTATCAGAAAGCACAATCGGGAAGTCGGCGTTAGGGGATGACAGAACAAATGTTACGGAATGCTTGCTGTTCTTTTTCATTTCCACGATTTGGGACAGGTAAGCCTTGGCGGGTGATTCCGTGGCTTCTGTGAGATGTCGTGAGAACGAATAGATAACATCATCGGCCGTGAAATCTTTGCCATTATGGAAGGTTACGCCTTTGCGAAGCTGGAAAGTCCACTCTGTGGCACTGTCGTTAACATCCCATGATGTCGCAAGCCATGGCATTGGGCGCAAATCCGGAGCACGATTGACCAAGAGGTCATAAACTGAGAAAGCGCGCAAATAATCAGCTGTTCCATAATATTTTGTTGGGTCAAGGGAATCTACATTTTGCGCGGCTTCTACGCCAACCGTAATCTTTCCACCCTTTTTAGGTGTGGCAGCATTGGCTGCGCTGGACAAAAGAGAAGGTATAAGTGAAGCGGATACACCTGCAGCAGTCATTCTGCCGATAAATTCGCGCCTTGAAACAGCCCCTCTTGTAAGTTGGGACATGTAATAATTAATGAAATTTGACATGGTCTCTCCCTAATTTTTGCTTATCTTTGCATCTAATGGTTGTATATTTAAATAACCGTACACCTGCATTGCCGCGTAATGCAATGACTGAAGGAGTTTTAGAAGATATTTACAAAGGTGATTTGGCTGGGAGGTTTAAAATAACGCATGTCGTGAATTGATACTGACAAAATTGTTTCGTTCTAATCATCTCAACCAAGGTTATATTCTCTTAACTCCCCTGTTTTGTTAACCAATATCACTGTGATCACAGTTGACTAGTATGTCAAGAAATTAACCTTACGCAATAGGATAGGTTTTGGCTATTCAACCAAAGAAATTAATGCGTCGTGTTTAATTTCTGAATATACACTGCACACATAGTTGCCAGTTTCTACCAGGCACCCCGTTCGTTGAATTGCAATAATACCATCATGAGAGGATTTCGCCGTTTGAACGATATCCAGCGCACCATGCATGGAATGAATTTTAGCAACAGGCTGCCCCGCGCTCACCACGTCACCCAATTCGACCAAAGGCTCCATCAGGCCTGAGTGTGTCGCCATTACATTCGCATGGTGATCTTTTGCCATGAGGTAACGCGTACCGTGTTTCCGGTTTTCAATCTGTTGAATTAATGTGTGGTTTTCATTGAGAATTCCTGTTTCTACAAGGAACCCAAGTATTCCGCGCCAGCCAACATCAAGTGTTTCAACAGAACTTCCACAATTCCCTCCCAACTCACAGGATAAGAATGGGACACCCATTGTATGGGCGACAGGATCATAGCCATCGGCTGTATTACCTAGGGGAGAAACGACGGTGTATGGTGCACCAAAGGCTTCGGCCAGCTTAATATTTTTCTTATGCAGCACTGGATCATCGCAGGCACACAAAAACCCACAATTTACGAAATTCGCATGGGCTCCACCGGAATGAAGGTCCAGTCCATAGTCGGCAATAGGCAATAGATGGTTAGTAATGAAACCGGCAATTGCCTTGGTCGGCCCCTGATCTGGTGCTCCGGGAAATGAACGATTCAAATTACCCTGATCCAGTGGAGATACGCGCTGAATATCTTTAACAGCCGGGAAATTCAACGACGGCATGATAATAAGCCGACCATTAACATCTTTTGACTCCAGGATATTTATCAGCCGTCTTAACAGTATTTGCCCTTCATATTCGTTGCCATGATTGCCGCCGGAAAGCAAAACAGTTGGGCCGTCACCGCCCTTAATAACAGTTATAGGAATAGGAATCGTGCCATAGCAATGGATGTTATCTGAGTGAGTGAGCAGAATTTCGCCAATACGCCGCCCCGGCTTATCCAGATCCAGATCACAAAAAAGAGGGCCGTATGAGAGTGCGGGAGCCATAGTTTCTTCCTTTCAAGCAAATTACGTCTCTTTGTGTAATCCGTAACCATCGGGTGCAGGACTGCCATCCGCTTTAATGGGGGCACGTTGTTCCTGAATATGTTGACCGTATGCGCGGGTAACGGCTGGGCGTTCCAAAAGTGTTTTTATGAGCCGATCGATATTTGGATAGTCCGCAGCGGATGTCGGGAAAATTTCCGGCCAGATCGCCTGCATGACAAACAGGTAATCCAGGATAGTTCTTTTCTCGCCGCAAAAATAAGGACCAACCGCTAAAGTATTTTCGATAACATCCATGACACTGCTTAGACGCCCCATGGAAGCAAGCAAAAGACATTTCTGCGCGTCCTCATCATCTGGGAAATAAAGCTCAGGGTGAAATTGAATGATGACATCCGGCTGTAATGTCGAAGCCAGATAATGCAGCCATTGTAAGAATGTGGCACGCCCTGGCATGTTTTCCCTGATAAGCAGATCTGATTCGGGATGTTCTTCTGCAAGATAGAGGGCAATAGCCCCTGTCTCAAAGATTGTCTCTTCCTCTGTTTGCAATGCCGGCACCCGGGCATGGGGGCTGGCTACCAGAAATGCGGGGTCTGGGCTGTCGGTGAAAATCTGGACCCAGTGCACATCATAGGGCGCGCCAGTTTCTTCCAAAATTGCATGGGCGCTCATAGCATATGAATTTGGATAAGCGAAAAGTTTATACATCGTGGTGGTCCTATAGTGTCAAAGCAGGTCGTTTAATGTATCCAGGCATCGCTGATGCATGTCTTTCGCACCAGCTTCCAACCATGCATCTTTATCATTGCGTTGGAATAAAGGTGGCATCCACATCTCTGCCAGATAATTATCCTGGGTATGGGATGACTGAATAAAGGTGTTATCGGTTGCTGATTGTTGAATAACTTCAGCAGCAATGGTATTCGCATCAACCGTAATATTAGCCCCGTAGCGTGATACCCAGCCTGCCATTTCATGTCCCAGCAGCAGCATTTCCAGCGAACCAGTTTTCCCACCAGATAACATGCCCAGGTTTTTTATAAAGGTTGCCCCGCTCAAAGCCGCCGAGAGCATATTTGCACCGATTTCGCTGGCTGCTTGCTGATCAACCGAATGGGCATCACTACATCCTCCGCCATTCCAGGCCGGAATTTCCATATAGCTGAGAAACTGAACGGCAGCGGCATTGGCCAAAGCATATTCCGGAGATCCATAGGCCAAATCGGCTTGACGCATATCCATCGGCAAGACAGAAGAACCGGTCAGAATAGGCGCGCCCGGTCGTTCAAGCTGATTGATGACAATTCCCGCAATTGATTCAACGCATGCCTGAACAATCGTTCCTGCCATGGTTACCGGGGATGACATGCCAGGAAAAATTGCCGGATAACACGCCGTCGGAATATTATACCGCGCCGCCATGCGAACCCGTCTGCATGTTTCATCGCTCAGGCGTAATGGCGACAACGGCCCCGTTAAATCAATACCGCAAGGCTTTTCAGCAAGATTATCCCAGCCGCCAACTTCTTGGGCGAGCATACCCCACATAACCTCAACCTCAACTTCATCATGACCGATAAACAGGACGGGTTTTTCTGTTTGTTCTATCAACGCTCGTAATGTTTGCGGCGCTTCAACATCTGCAGAAGCTTCAGAATCATAACCAAGCGAAGCAGCTACATCGATCATCTCAAGTTTCTGACACAACTTGCCAACGTTACGCACATCATCAAGCAGAAAGGGGCGAATTTCACCTGTAATATGATCCAGAATATTGGGGCAATTGAGACCGGGAGCAAAGCCAAGGCTGCGACCACTTGTATGAACTTTCATATTGCCTGAACGATCATAGAGCCGAACTTCCTTCGGTGTGGTCTCTAGTGAGCGTTCGATAATGTCAGCGTTGAAATGAATAAAGCCATCGGTGCCTTCCTTACAGTCACCCGTCGCTATAAGCATTTTACGGGTTTCAAGGTCATCAATGCGAACGCCGGTTTGCCATAGAACCATCAACACGGCTGAGCGTATTTGTACAAGTTGATTTGAACTTAACAGAGACAGTCTGGCATTCAGGTTTGGCCTGGCTTTTTTTTCAGTGGCTTGCCGCTTTCGCCTCGCTCCACGTTTTGTGGCCATAATGCATCTCCCCTGATTATAAATCTAGCCGCCCGATTGTCTCGTCACCCAACTGAATTCCCAGGCCATTAATAAAACGGGTCCAGTAAGAAAAGCAGGCTATTGCCTGTACGGCTTCCAGAATTTCTGTGTCTGTAGCCCCCGTGATTCTAAGATCGTCAATATCTGTCTGATCCATATGATCCGGGCAAAGCGTAAGTTTTTCACCAAACTTCAAAAAGGCCGATTGCTTTGCATTGAATAAATTGGAGTTTTCAAGATCGCCTTCTCGAACGGCACCAAGCATGTCTTCGCCCAAAGCCGGGTCGCCCAATAGCTTTTTGAAATTGGCGCCGTGATTGGCGAGCGCGTAAGTGCACCCTGTTAAAATTGCCACTTGGGAGGATAGCAATTCCAAAAACCAGGGATCAGACTGGTTGGCATCATTGTGAAGAATAGCTCGGTAATGTTGATCTGCTGCTATCATGGGTGCTGGCTGCAGGGAGAACGCTTTGTAGAGATTATGTATTTTGCCATGAACGCCGCCCAGCGATTCATACATCTCGCGCAACTCCGGAGACGACGCATCAGGATCAACAGTATCAATCCAGCACGGCTGAAGGGGGGGGGCCTGTTGCGGTTCCTGAAAAGCCTGAAGCGCCAGAGTGATGCGCTGGTACGTTTGCATTACTGTGGCGTGGTCAGCGCTATCGTTAGCAGAAATCAATGGAATAATAACGTCTACATCTTTTAGCCAGGCACCCAAAGTATGGTGAGCCTCAATTTCCCGGTCTTGTGTCTGATCTGTAAAGGACGTACCATCTTCTTGGGTTATGTAAGCTAAAAGTCGATGATTGACTGACTGAAACGTGTCCAGAAGATCAAGTTTTGATAGAGACAAACCAATCAGCAGAATTGTCTTTTGCGACAAGATAACCTCCCCGTTCAGAGTCCAATATTCCACAACATTTCAAATGCACCTTCATGGCCCGGGTAATCTTTCAACAATGACACGACCTCGGATCTTTCCAAAAATACAAATTTGCCATCCTGCCAGAGAGGTTCATCATTCAAGGTGATCGTCGCATCAATCATGACAAGGGCGATTTCACCGGGAGGATAGTCACCACATGTGTGGATATGGGTATAACGCGGACTGTTGAATGTCACAGTTCCCCAACGTGTCATGTCATCATGGACACTGCCCGTGTAATGAGTCTTTGGGTGAATTCCGGTGTGCCATGAATGGATATAGTCTCGATCAATATCGAACAAGCCTGCAACGTGACTATAATGCTGTTGAACTTTTTCAGATAAGGAGGCTGGGCCGCTAATTTCAGTCAATCGGCCTTGCTGGATATCAATAAACACATGATCATCAAGAACCATACCACTGGGTTCATACTGACGGTTTTGTGTAGACATAATCCATTTTGTCGCCACCCTACCATTCATGGTCGACGCTGAAATTGGCGGCAAAATCCCCAACGGGAATAACTCTACAGTGAAGGCATTAGGGTCTTTATCTTCAACAAGATAGGGTTCCAGATAGCCCTTTAGATCCGTGCCCAGAGGGCACGTAATGTTCCATTCTCCACCTTGGGACAATTGTTGTCGAAGCGAAGCCGCAACTTTTTTCATAAGACTGTGCGGGACGGAGCAAAATGGAGACCCCAAAAGATCAACATCAAGGGCGTAACACATGCTCGCTGTTTGCTTACTGGTATATTTGCTAAATCGTATCTGATCCCCTATGCCGCTGAAAAAAACTGCGTGGTCTGCTTGTTGCAGGGCACCGCCAAGAACATCGGGGAAAGATTCTGGGCCGGACATTGGAGGGGATAAAATCTGAAAAACATGGGCACCCATTTCCGCGGCAACTTCTGCGACAACGTCCCCGGCAGCCTCGTCATATTTTCCATGCCGGGCATCTTCGCGAACAAGTAAAAGGGTTTCTCCAGGTTTTAACCCGACACAATCAGCCAATAAATTTTGTGCGCCAGCTTTTGGGTCACTAATCCAATTGTTATTATCCATTGATAAATCCAAATAATTGCAGGAACGAATTTAAGCGTTGCTATATCGTAAACTATATGTATTTATTTCCATAGACTATCTGTGATCACAGTTTTGCTTGACCGTCAAGAATTTAAAAGGCACTCCTGTATGAAAAGGTGAAAAATGGGGAGGAAAAAATGAAAATTGTTACAATGGACCCCCGCAAGTGTGTTGCTTGTGGTCATTGTGAAAATGCCTGTGCTTTCCATCGCACAGGAGATTATGATCACCGAAACTCCGCCATTAGTGTAAATCACTATCCTGACAAATCAGCCTGTATTCCCATGACATGCGTGCACTGTCGCAAAGCATGGTGCATGGAAGTTTGTCCGGCAGCAGCAATAAGCCGCAGCGCCGATACAGACGCTGTTCTCATCGATGCCAATCGCTGCATAGGTTGCAAAATGTGCATGCTCGCTTGCCCATTCGGCGCCATCAATTTTGATACGGAAAAATTGACCTGTTTCAAATGTGATCTTTGCGGCGGTAATCCAAAATGTGTTCAGCATTGCTTCCCCGGCGCCCTTGAGTTCGAGAGCGAAGAAGCCGTTCCCCTTGCCAATCGCAACCAGCACGACAACAGGCTAGCTGTTATGTTCGGGAGAGAGAATAATGACTGAGATGTCGCGAAACTTTTCCCCGGTCAATACGTTTTGCCGGATGTGTGATAACCACTGCGCCATTACGGTGCACCGTGATGTAAGTGGACAGATTTCCGATATAGAAAGCTACCCTGATCATCCCTGGAATCAGGGCCGGATTTGTTCCAAGGCCGGTGGCGCTGTTGAAATTGTCAATCACCCTGATCGTTTGATGCGCCCGCTAAAAAAGGTTGGTTCTGGCTGGAAGGAAATTGATCTGGAACAGGCACTGGATGAAATTGCAGATCGTGTTGGCGACCTGCAATCGAACTATGGCCCTGAAACCATGTCCGTCTGGAAGGGGGAAGCCACTTCCTTTAATCAACAGGAAGATTTAGCAAAACGATTTTGCCGGGCACTTGGAACACCAAATTATTTATCCGTGGATTCATTATGTTTTTGCACGCGTGAAATTGGTTGGTCGCTTGTCTATGGGTGTTGGCCCAAACCGGATTTCCGTAACTCACGCTGTATGATATTGTGGGGGGCAAACCCACCAGCGGCTCACCCACCCCTGACCCGGCAGATTTTAAAAGGTCGCGAGCGTGGCGCGACTTTGGTTGTTATCGACCCCCGGCTTTCCACAATTGCCCGTCAGGCTGACATCCATGTAAAACCAAAGCCCGGAACTGATGGCGCACTGGCCTGGGGGCTGGCACATCAGCTGATCGCCAATGATTGGTACGACAAGGATTTTGTCAAAAACTATACCGTTGGATTTGATAAAGTTGCCGTCTATGCCAAGGACTTTACCCCGGAGGCCGTCGAGGCGCAAACCGGTGTTCCGGCGCAAACCGTTATCAAGGTTGCGGCGCTTATGCATCAGGCCGGCTCCCGTGTTGCGCAGTATACGGGAAATGGTGTTGAGCATTATGAAAACGGCGTCAACAACACACGTGCCATTGCCTATCTGGATGCACTGTGCGGCTCCTTTGATATGGAAGGCGGCTCCTTGCAGGCCGATGGCCTTGGGCAGCAATCTCTGGCGCTTTATGAAGAAATCCCCCTGCAGCAACTCAAACGGGTCGACGGAGAGAAATTCCCGGTGCTTCATGACTTCCGTCAGGAATGCAACACCATGACGGCGCTCGATGCGATCCTGACTGGTGATCCGTATTCTCTCAGAGGCATGATCATGACGGCGGCCAACCCGGTCATGACCAATCCAAATTCGGAAAAAGTTCGCAAAGCACTGTCAGCACTTGATTTGTTCGTGGTGCGTGAATTGTTCATGACTGAAACCGCACAGCTGGCAGATTATATCTTGCCTGCTGCAACATTTCTTGAGCGTACGGAGCTGTACACCTACGCAGCCATTCAGTCGGTCAGTATGAGCACACGGGTTCAATCCATTCCCGGTGTGCAGGATGAATACCAGTTCTGGCATGACATAGCTCACCGCATGGATTTTGGAGAGCATTTTCCTTGGGAAGACGAAAGCGTTCTGAACGAATGGTTGCTTCAAAGCACAGATGTTGATTTCAAGGATTTGCAAAACACATCAAAAGCCGTTCAGTATCAGGCCATCAAGCACAAAAAATGGCAACACAGGCCTCTGACTACGCCCTCGGGTAAAGTCGAGTTTGCATCTTCTTATTTGGTCGCAAACGGGTATGAAGAGGTTGGGGAATATAAGGCTCCGTACTATATCCGTAGCCCAAAACCGGAATATCCATTCTCATTAATTACGGGTGCGCGTAATCACCTTAGTTATCACAGTAGCTATCGTGGGGTAGGGCGGTTCCGCGCAGAAGTTCCAGGGCCGCAGGTCGAAATGCACCCCGATGATGCAGATGGAAGCGGCATTACCGACGGTGAGACGGTCAAGCTGTCTTCGGCAATCGGAAGCATAGAAATTCCTGTTAAAATCGTATCTCGCCAAGAGATTATTCCCGGTGTCTTGCAAGCCACCCACGGTTGGAAAGAGGCCAATATCAATGTCCTGACTCACGACGATATTCTTGATCCTATTGATGGCTTCCCTGTTCAGAAAGGCGTCGCGGTCAAAGTGGAGAGAATACGGTAACGGTAGCTGATTTGAAGGGTATGAATATGATTGTCGAAGGTGGTCACTCATTCCAAGGATACAGTATCGGCATTTTGATGTTCGATAATAAACGATTTCCAATGCCGCCCGGCGACGTTGGGAATGCTACCACATATCCATTTCCTGTCCTGCTACGTCAGATCCCCGAACTAGAAGATAATCCTTATCCCCCATTAACCTGTGAAGACGGGAGTTATACGCCAGAGGTGCAGGTGTGTATCAATGCCGCTCAGGAACTTGAACGTGCCGGCGTCCGGGCCATTGCTATGTGCTGTGGTTTCTTCTCGCTAATTCAGGAAGTTATAGCAAAATCAGTCAGTATCCCGGTGATGACATCCCCGTTGATGATGATTCCGATTATTCGACAGATGCTACGGCCGGATCAATCAATCGCGGTTGTTACGGCTTCAGCGAAGCTGTTATCAACTGAATTTTTTTCGGCTGTAAACGTAGATATGTCTGATCGTATTACACTTGTAGGACTGGACAATTCTGTTGCCTTCAATTCCATTTGTATGTGCGCAACCGGTACCACCCTCGAAACAGATGAGCTACGTGATGATATTTTAAACGGTATTTCACGCGCCCGCGTCCAAGATCTAAATATAGGGGCTGTGCTTCTTGAGTGCACATCTTTCCCACCGTATGCCGCAGATGTGAATAAAGAGACCGGTCTGCCCGTTTTTGATTTCATTTCATGCATTGAGTGGATGCATCGCGCCGTCGTTCCAATGCAATATAATGGCTATATTTAGTTATGAAATTTATTTGAGTTTATGATCAGGATGGCACATAAAAATGACTGCTAATGGGATGGACCGGCTGCTTCCCCAGTGGGTTAGTCTGTAAAGACTTCAACTCACACATGACAGGAGCATCATCTCATGG
>JABJOR010000515.1 GCA_018664265.1 Rhodospirillales bacterium | reverse complement strand
ATTCTACCCTTTTCAAGTTCAAGGAAAGCGCGTTTGGGCGGGATTTTGATGAAGGAATAATCACACCCTGCATTCTTCATAACCAAATCAATGATTTCAGCATCCAGCCCGACAATTTCCCCGTCATTATCTGTATAGGTATAAGGAACCCAATCATTGTATGAAATAATCAGGGATTTCGAGCAAGAAGCATAAGCAGAAATTGAATATGTAGTAAATATAATTGATATGAGAATAAGGGAAATTTTAAAAAACAACTTAAACACGATAATGATCCGTAAAATGTGAACTTCTAAATAGCTATATCTTCATACGTTAGTATGGTTAATCTATTTTTATAGTAATGAAAAGCCGTTACCGGATATACTAATCTGACGTGCAAAACGCCATAACCGGAAATATATAGATATTTTTAAGGATAAGCTCGAATCTGGACTCCCATTTCTTGCCGCAAGGGCTTATATAGAAGGATTCTTAATCACTCTTTCTTCTATCGGATAGCTGTATGCAGAAAATTATTGTGCGTGGTGCTCGCGAGCATAACCTCCAGAACGTTGATGTGGAGATTCCACGCGACAAGTTGAGCGTGATCACGGGACTGTCCGGTTCGGGCAAGTCTTCGCTGGCTTTTGATACCATTTATGCGGAGGGCCAACGTCGTTACGTTGAAAGCCTTTCAGCCTACGCGCGCCAGTTCCTGGAGCTGATGCAAAAGCCGGATGTGGATTCCATTGAGGGCCTGTCACCAGCTATTTCCATTGAGCAGAAAACCACGTCGCGCAATCCACGTTCCACGGTTGGCACCGTCACAGAAATTTATGATTATATGCGCCTGATGTTTGCCCGCGTGGGTGTGCCGCATTCGCCAACCACCGGATTACCCATTGAAAGCCAGACGGTAAGCCAGATGGTAGACCGCGTCATGACCATGGAAGAAGGCACCCGGCTGTATCTGATGGCTCCGATTGCGCGCGGGCGTAAAGGAGAATTTAAAAAGGAACTGGCAGAATTGGGGCGGCGTGGTTTCCAGCGCGTGCGCATTGATGGCGAGATTTATGAAGTCGATGAGGCCCCTTCCCTCGATAAGAAATTTAAACATAACATAGACGTAGTGGTTGATCGTGTTGTGGTTCGTGAAGGCTTGGAAACCCGACTGGCCGATAGCTTTGAGACCGCCCTTGGCCTGTCCGAAGGGCTGGTGTTTGCCGAAAATTCCGACAGTGACGATATGGCAGGCGAAGGCCGCACGACGTTTTCAGCCAAGTTTGCTTGCCCGGTCTCTGGCTTCAGCATTGATGAGATCGAACCTCGGCTGTTTTCCTTTAATAACCCGTTTGGGGCGTGCCCGTCCTGTGACGGCTTGGGGACCGAGATGTATTTCGACCCGGAACTGGTGGTTCCGGACGAGCGCTTGTCCCTCAATGAGGGGTGCGTCGCACCGTGGGCCAATTCGTCCTCACAATATTATGGCCAAACCTTGATCAGTCTTGCCGAACAGTATGGCTTCAACCTTGGTATGGCGTGGGGGGAGTTGCCTGAAAAGGCACAGGATCTGGTACTTTATGGCTCCGGCGATGAAGATGTGCGGATGAATTATAATGACGGGCGTAAATCCTATGAGGTGGTAAAGCCTTTTGAAGGCGTGGTCCCAAATATGGAGCGGCGCTGGCGCGAAACAGACAGCTCGTGGGTTCGTGATGAGCTGTCTCGTTATCAGACGGTAACCCAGTGTGACAGCTGTGGTGGGCATCGTTTGAAGCCCGAAGCCCTCGCCGTCAAGATTGCTGGCCTGCAAATCAGCCAGGTTACAGATATGTCCATTGACGAAGCGCACGATTGGTTTTCCGGGCTTGATGATAATCTGACCAACAAACAAAGTGAAATCGCCCGGCGGATTTTGCGCGAGATCAATGACCGACTGGGCTTTTTGGTCAATGTGGGGCTTGAATATTTAACTTTGTCGCGAAATTCAGGAACGCTGTCGGGTGGCGAAAGCCAGCGTATTCGACTGGCGTCTCAAATTGGCTCGGGTCTGACCGGGGTTCTCTATGTGCTGGATGAGCCTTCAATTGGCCTGCATCAACGTGACAACACGCGTCTTCTGGAGATGCTTAAACGGCTTCGCGACATTGGCAATACCGTGATTGTGGTTGAACATGATGATGATGCCATCCGTCAGGCTGATTATCTGGTGGATATGGGGCCCGGTGCGGGTATCCATGGCGGATATGTGGTTGCCGAAGGCACCCCGGATGAGGTTATGGCCTCACCAGCAAGCCTCACTGGACAGTATCTGACAGGCGTGAAGCAAATTCCCCTGCCCGCCAAACGCCGTAAACCTCGTAAAGGCCACCAACTGGTTATTAAGGGTGCAACGGCCAATAACCTGCAAAACGTTGATGCAAAGTTCCCACTGGGTACGTTTACCTGTGTGACCGGGGTTTCCGGTGGTGGCAAGTCTTCGCTGGTGGTGGAAACACTCTACAAGGCGCTGGCACGACGCATAAACAGATCGCGTGTTCATCCCGGAGCCCACGAAAGCATTACTGGCATTGAGTTGATCGACAAGATTGTTGAAATCGACCAATCCCCTATTGGCAGGACACCCCGCTCTAACCCGGCAACCTACACCGGGGCTTTTACCCCGATCCGTGACTGGTTTGCCAATTTGCCTGAATCTCTGGCTCGTGGATACAAGCCCGGCCGGTTCTCGTTTAATGTCAAAGGCGGTCGCTGTGAGTCCTGTCAGGGCGATGGTTTGATTAAGATTGAGATGCATTTTCTGCCGGATGTGTACGTTCAGTGTGATATATGTAAAGGCAAACGGTACAATCGGGAAACATTGGAAATAACGTTTCGCAACAAATCGATAGCAGATGTTCTTGACATGACGGTTGAAGAAGGCGTTGAGTTTTTCAAGGCCGTTCCTGCAATTAGGGACAAGATGGTGACCTTACAGCGCGTGGGTCTGGATTACGTTCATCTGGGTCAACAGGCAACTACCTTGTCGGGCGGTGAAGCGCAACGCGTTAAGCTAGCCAAGGAACTATCGCGCCGTGCCACGGGCAAGACCTTTTACATCCTTGATGAGCCCACAACAGGGCTACACTTTGAAGATGTACGTAAGCTTCTGGAAGTGCTTCACACATTAGTTGAAAGCGGCAATACGGTGCTGGTTATCGAGCACAATCTGGAGGTTATCAAGACCGCAGACTGGATTATCGATATCGGTCCTGAAGGTGGCTCCAAAGGTGGGCGCATTATCGCAGAAGGCCCGCCTGAAAAAGTCGCAACCGTCGCAGAAAGCCACACGGCAACCTATCTGGCACCGTATCTGAAGGCAGCGCAGGTATCAAAGAAGAAGAGTGCGTAATGAACGTTACTTTTTGACGACCTGCCAATATCGCAGATTGATATCCATGAGCAGGCTATCGTGCTTGATTTCCAAGCAAGACCGTAGTGTTGGATAGCGCCCTATTTCGACCCGCCATTCGCAGGCATCGAACATTTCATTAGCCTGGAATTTACCAGGCTTTTGAGGCGTGTTCTGTGCAACTTTATTCCACAGGTTCTTACGATCTGTATCATTAAGTTTGCCGAGTGTGGGCGTTTCATTGATCAGGGAGTTGACCAGTCTGAGCGTCAAAGCTTTTTGGAGTGAATTTTCGGTCTCGCCATTAAACCACTGGTCCGCCTGTGGTAGCAGTGTTTTAAAGGCGTGGTTGGCTTCTTCATTCGGAACCGTAT
>JABJOR010000005.1 GCA_018664265.1 Rhodospirillales bacterium | reverse complement strand
TCGGTCATCACCCAGACATGAGGATGACGCATAAGGACGTCGGCGAGCGCCTTTAACTCTTCTCGTGTATAACCCGCTCCGGTAGGATTGGAGGGCGAGTTCAAAATCAGCCATTTTGTTTTGTCGGTAATGGCGGCTTCCAGATCGGCAGCGGTCAATTTAAAATTGCTTTCTGCCGGGCAGGAAACAATGACCGGGGTACCTTCGCACAGGTATGTAATATCCGGGTACGATACCCAGTAAGGTGCCGGAATGATAACTTCATCGCCAGCATCGAGGGTCGCTACCATGGCGTTGTAGATGTTTTGTTTGCCGCCACAGGCAACTTGAATTTGATCTGCTGTGTAATCCAGATCATTGTCGCGTTTGAATTTTGCAACGATGGCTTCACGGAGTTCCGGTGTGCCAGCTGGTGCCGTATAACGGGTCTCTCCACGATCAAGGGCTGCTTTGGCCGCTTCAATAATATGTGCCGGAGTATCAAAATCCGGCTCCCCTGCGCCGAGGCCGATGACATCATGCCCTGCGGCTTTTAATTCGCGAGCTTTGGTGGATACAGCAACAGTTGGGCTGGGTTTTACGAGGGAGAGACGTTTGGCAATTATGGACATTCTGGCACCTGAATATCTGGAGGGTAAGAATAAGAACTTGCTATGGCTATACAGGAAAAAGCATAGTTATGAAAAGCGATATAATGATAACTGAGAAAGGGCAGGCTGTGAAAGTTTATATTAGCGCCGATATTGAAGGAACAACAGGTATCTCGCATTGGAATGAGGCCGAAGAAAATAAAACCGGATATGATGCCTATGCAAAAATGATGACCCTTGAAGTGGCTGCGGCCTGTGAAGGTGCCTTGAATGCGGGCGCCCGTGAAGTCGTGGTCAAGGATGCCCACTGGACAGCGCGTAATATCAACCCTGAAAAATTACCCCACGGTGTTCAATTGATCCGAGGTTGGAGCGGTCATCCCTGTTCCATGGTCCAGGAGCTTGATGACAGCTTTGATGCACTGGTCATGACGGGATATCATTCCGGGGCCAGCACGGCTGGTCATCCGTTGGCTCATACGTTGACTGGGCAAGGTGGGAAAATCACCCTGAACGGAGAAACGGCTTCTGAGTATCTGCTCAATCGCAATGTTGCGGCTATGCACGGGGTTCCATCAGTCTTTATTTCTGGCGACAAGCTGTTGTGTGAAACGGTCAAGACGGTGGATATTAATATCCATACGGTAGCCACTATGGAAGGGATTGGTGGCTCAACAATGGCCGTTCATCCCGCCGAAATCCGTGATAAAATCAGGGCTGGTGTTGAAGCAGCGTTAAAGGATAAGACTGCCATGGCCAAGCCGGGAGTTCTGGATGATCACTTCACCATGGAAGTAGATTATATCAATCATGAAAATGCTTATAGTGCCTCGTTTTACCCCGGTGCACGATCATCAGGGCCTCACAGCATTGTTTTCGAAACATCTGATTTCTTTGAAATAATGCGTGCACTGCAATTTGTGGTGAAGTGAGGCGTGCGGCTACTCTTTGAAGTAAAAAGTGTGTGTAGGTTCTGCTGAAATTTCAATATATGTTTCAGGCTCAAATTTGATATATGCTGAAAGAATGTGGCTTATTTTTCCATCTTGAGACAGCGGCAGGTCGATATTGCGGATGTTTATGTAGCCCCTGCCAACCCAATCCAGATTACCTTTCCACATCCCGATGGATTTGGTTTCAACCAAAGTGTCATGGTATGTCTTTTCTGCTTCATTCCAGGCTTCCGGGTATGCTTCTTTCTTGAACCCAATGGATTTATTGGTGAAGTCAAACCCCCACCAATCTACCAGTTGTGTACCCCAAAGAACTATATCCAGTTCTTTGGTATCGTTGATTTTTGCCAGAGAAAGTCGCCCATACCAATCGGGAAAATCTTCAAACTGATAATCAGACCATTGAGGAAAACTTCCATCATTGAATTTTGATAGCCATAAATCGATAAAGCTTGTAAATTCGCCAAATAATTTTGAATCAGTATCGTTCTTATAAAGGCGATAAAGTCTTTCAGAATTCATTTATTTTCCATAATAAAACAATGTTTCATATTTCATATATAGTGAGCAGAGGCATGTTTGTCGATTCTCATCTTTATCCTTCTGCTTTGTAGCCCTATATAATGGGGCATGGATAATTCAGAAAAATTCGTTCCCTATAAGCGCGATCCTGTGATCGCTGATATTCCGTTTGAGCTGGTGTCGCCTTTCAAGCCGGCGGGGGATCAGCCACAGGCGATCAAAGAACTTACAAAAGCTGTCATTGACGGTGACCGGGAGCAGGTCTTGCTAGGCGTTACAGGATCGGGCAAGACATTTACCGTGGCCCACGTTATTCAAAATATTCAGCGTCCCACGTTAATTATGGCCCCCAACAAAACACTGGC
>JABJOR010000514.1 GCA_018664265.1 Rhodospirillales bacterium | reverse complement strand
TTACGGTTTTACCTGCAGCAATCAGCTCGTTTGCCACTCTTCGTGTCTGGCGAACGATTGATCCGTTAAAGCCACCGCAAAGGCCACGATTTGCCGTGCAGACAATCAATAGATGCGTATCCTGCTTGCCGGTTCCGACGAGCATAGGGGACGCACCTTCCTGATTGGCGACACTGGAGGCAACAGAGTTCAGCATCCGTTCCATTCTATTAGAGAATGGACGGGCTGCTTCTGCGGCTTCCTGAGCACGGCGCAGCTTTGCAGCTGCAACCATTTTCATGGCCGAGGTGATCTTCTGCGTTGATTTAACGCTTTCGATCCTGACTTTTAAGTCTTTAAGATTAGGCATCGGTTTTAAGTCCGGCTGTTTTAGCTGTTACCAATCCGACCCGTCTTACGCGAAGGTCTTCGTGAAGTCATCAAGGAAGCTTCTCAGCTTAGCCTCGGTGTCATCGGAAATTGCTTTTTCAGATGCGATCGTTGCAAGAATGTCAGCACCCTTGGCACGAATTGCAGAAAGATACTGCTGCTCAAACCGGGTTACATCCTTAACGGCGATACCATCCGTGTAGCCTTTAACACCAGCAAACACCACGACGACTTGTTCTTCAATCGTCATAGGCTGATACTGAGGCTGCTTCAGCAGTTCGGTCAGACGTTCACCGCGAGCCAGCAACTGCTGGGTAGAGGCGTCAAGGTCAGATGCGAACTGGGCAAAAGCTGCCATTTCACGATACTGGGCCAATTCCAACTTAATAGAGCCAGCAACCTGTTTCATGGCTTTAATCTGAGCCGCAGAACCCACACGAGACACGGACAGGCCAACGTTCACAGCTGGGCGAATGCCTTTGTAGAAAAGCTCTGTTTCCAGGAAGATCTGACCATCGGTAATAGAAATCACGTTAGTCGGAATGTACGCAGACACGTCACCAGCCTGGGTTTCAATAACAGGCAGAGCTGTTAGTGAGCCGTTACCAGCATCATCACCCATTTTAGCTGCACGTTCGAGCAGACGGGAGTGAAGATAGAAAACGTCTCCAGGATAAGCTTCACGTCCAGGAGGACGACGTAGCAACAGGGACATCTGACGATAGGCAACAGCCTGTTTCGAGAGATCATCATAGAAGATAACAGCATGCTTGCCGCTATCACGGAAGAATTCACCCATCGTACAACCAGCGTACGGTGCAAGAAACTGCAAAGGAGCAGGATCTGATGCCGTTGCAGCAACAACAACGGAATATTTCATTGCGTCATAATCAGTCAGAGTTTTAACCAACTGGGCAACAGTTGAACGCTTCTGACCAACAGCAACGTAGATGCAATACAGCTTTTCGCTGTCATCTTTTGCATTTTCGTTGACTGTTTTCTGGTTGATGATGGTGTCCAGAATAACGGCTGTTTTACCGGTCTGACGATCACCAATGATCAGTTCGCGCTGGCCACGACCAACAGGGATAAGGCTATCAATAGCCTTCAAGCCTGTTTGCATGGGCTCATGCACTGATTTACGAGGAATAATGCCCGGAGCCTTGACTTCCACACGAGAGCGCGTGACGTCTTCTAGAGGACCTTTACCATCGATGGGGTTGCCAAGCGCGTCAAGAACGCGCCCCAGAACACCCATGCCGACCGGAACGTCCACAATGGCACCCGTACGTTTGACTGTATCGCCTTCTTTAATACTGCGATCATCGCCAAAAATAACGATACCAACGTTGTCGGATTCAAGGTTGAGCGCCATCCCTTTGATGCCGCCCGGGAATTCAACCATTTCGCCTGCTTGTACCTGATCAAGGCCGTAAACACGGGCAATACCGTCACCTACGGACAGTACTTGACCAACTTCAGCTACTTCAGCTTCTGTGCCGAAATTAGCGATCTGTTCTTTCAGGATGGCGGATACTTCCGCAGCCTGGATTTTCATTATCCAATCCCTTTCATGGCGAGGCGAAGCTGTTGTAGCTTCGTCCGTAATGAACTATCGACCATTTGTGACCCGATCTTGACGATCAGACCACCGAGTAGGCCAGTATCAACTTTTGCATCAACGGCGACATCAGTGCCAACCGCCTGCTTGAGAGCATCTTTCAATGCTGTCATCTGTGTTTTGGTGAGTTCCTTGGCAGAAACAACTTCTGCTGTGGTTTCACCTCTGTGATCGGCGAGAATCGCCTGATAAGCCCGGATAATACCGCTCAGCGCAGAAATTCTGCGGTTCTGGGCGATAACACCGAGAAAATTCTGTGTTAATGCATTCATGCCTGCTTTCTCAGCAATGGCCAGCAGGGCTTTTTCCTGATCGGCGCGAGAAACGACAGGTGACTTAACCAGACGGCGCAGATCTTCGCTTTCAAAAATCATGGCTCCAAGTGTGGCCAGATCCTCTGCTACGGCATCAAGCGCATTGTCTGCATTTGCCAGATCGAAAAGCGCTACAGCGTATCGTCCGGCCAGTCCTGTGTTTTGTGCAGTCAACTGGAAAACCTCTTCCTAAATTATAATACCCGAAAAATTGCTTTTCTGGATGCCCCTTTATCCGCCACGGTCCAAATTATGGCCCCCGCCAGAGGTTCATTAGAGCGCGGGTGTGGTACCATACAAAAATGTGGCTTTCAAGCGGACTTCGCGTGTTTTTTTGCACTTTTAATGTGATCGACACGGAATACAGTAATTGATATTGATTTTAAAGGAGAGGATTAGCAAAAAATTTTAAGGAAATAATTAAATTAATTCATAATATTCAATAACTTACATAGTTTATTTATTCAATCAGCGTGTGGTAGATGTTGTCCGCATACAAGAATGGGTTATTGCCTAAATTATTGAAGCTGAGGACGTGGTTAATTGTTTCCCCGTCACTAGATAGCGGCAGCCGTAAAACGGTTTCCGTTGCTTCCTGCCCAAACTGTGAGGCCAAATTCATAATGAACAGAGCTGGCTTCTTTGTAGAAATCACCAATTCATACTGTTTCAATAAAGCCATGCCATCTTCTTTATCGGACATGTCTTCGACGTTTTTCCCCGTCATATCCTTATTTGTTAATCTTGTAAGAGAAGAGCCCCAATATCGATACTTGATATTTTGCCCATCAGGCGGAATATCAACAATCGAGCTTGATGGTATGGCTTTGAGAGGGAAGGTTAACAGGTCAATTTCTTTATAATCAGGGGCTATTCTGTCTGCGCGGAGGATATTCCAGTGTTCAAAGCATACCTTTTGGGTCGCGATTTCAAGCTGATCAACGCTGACATCGTTGATAGTCTCTACGTCCAAGAGCTTTATATTAATCTTATTATCGTCCGTGCCCGTCATTAAATTACCTGTCTTTGTTGACGAACTGCCATACTCGAACACAACCATAAAGTAGCCGTTTCTGCAATACTCTTTGGTTTTTTTATATAAGTTACAGGAAACTGTACGGGTCGATATCGATCTGTATTTTTATTTTTTTCGGAATAAGGGTGTGTGCAAGCCATTTTTTGAGAATCGATTGCAGAGAAATGTCCTTACGTGTTTTTAAAAGAAATCTTCGGCGATGGCGCCCCCGTAGCATGGCAATCGGAGCGGGTGCCGGACCAAAGACGGATATTCCATCCCCATGGGGTGCTATTCGGCTCAAAGCTGCTGCTGTTTGGTCCACAGATGTTTCATCTTTGCCGGAAATGATCAGGGCCGCCAGCCTTCCAAACGGCGGCATTCCACCAATTTCCCGTGCTTTGGCTTCTGTTTCAAGAAAAGCATTTCGATTTTCAGATGTCAGGGCTTTCATTACTGGATGTTCCGGCAGATAGGTTTGCATGATGACACGCCCGGGTCTCTTGTCACGACCAGCACGACCCGCAACCTGATAGAGCAACTGGAATGTTCGTTCGGCTGCACGTAAATCACCGCCAGACAATCCTAGGTCTGCATCAACCACCCCGACAAGGGTCAGGTTTGGAAAGTGATAACCTTTGGAGATTATCTGGGTGCCGACAATGACATCGACTTCGTGGTTCTCAATAGATTGTACCAGTTCTTCGGCAGCGCGTGAGCTCGATAGAGTGTCACTGGCTGCAATCGTGTAGCGAACATCGGGGAACAGGTTTTCAAGCTCTTCTGCCAGTCGTTCCACACCGGGACCACAAGCAGCAAACTTACCTTCCGCCTTGCATTCCGGACAGCTCTCAGGTCGGGGCGGGCTGTAGCCACAGTGATGACATTGCAAGCGAGCAAGTCGTTTGTGTTCAACCAGCCACGCCGTACAATTCGGGCATTGCAGGCGATAACCGCAGCCCCGACATAATGTTAGTGGAGCATACCCCCGACGATTTAAGAACAGCATGGCCTGCTCACCATCTTCCAGGGTCTTTGTCAGTTGTTCCTTTAAGGTGCCAGATATCCATTGCCCGTTTGGAAGTTTTTCATTGCACATATCGATTAGGGAAACATCAGGCAAAATAGCGCCGCCATGGCGCTCTGGCAGGTGCAGGGATTGATAACGGCCTTCCTTAATATTGATAACAGTTTCAAGAGACGGGGTTGCCGAGGCCAACGTAATCGGAATTGACCCACTGCGGGCACGTACTACGGCCATATCGCGACCGTTATAGATCACACCTTCTTCTTGTTTATAGGCGGCGTCGTGTTCTTCATCGGCAACGATCAGGCCCAGATCAGGATACGGTAAAAACAGGGCGGATCGTGCGCCAACAACCACAAGGGGTCCGCCATGGGTAATCGTGCGCCAGGTGTCACGTCGTCTGGCCTGGGTCAGGTCAGAATGCCATTCCA
>JABJOR010000513.1 GCA_018664265.1 Rhodospirillales bacterium | reverse complement strand
CAGTTTACAACACGCTAAAAGAGATGGGAATCCTTTATAGCTATGGCTTCGAGTGCTTTTTTAGGGCCGACTAATTATGGTCAGTTCCGAACGGAAAGCAGAAGCGAAAATTCAAAATTCAAAATTTGAGTTTCGGTTACAGCAGACTAAGCTCCCCCGTTTTCGGCAGGTCAAATTGACTGATCATGACATTGCAGGCATATGAAGTTACAGATTATTGATGTATTCGATAACCAATTCAAAGGTGTTTGGAAGCTGTGGCATTGTCTTATCTATTTCAGTCCAATCTTCAGCCTTACCTGCTGTTTCCAAGGCTTCACACAAATCAGCTAATTCATTAGCTCCGACACTTCTAGCTGACGATTTGAGCTTGTGAGCGGCCTTTGCGACACCATCGGCTGAACGGTCAGAAAAGCCTGTTTCAATTTCTTTGATATTGGATTTTGATGGTTCTATGAAGTCCTGGAGAATTTCTTTGAACGTTTCATCATCATCGCCGAAGATGCTCTTCAGAGCCGATGGGTCAATGGATGTGTTGGCACCCTCTGGTTTTTTCTGATCACCAGTTGTTTTTTTGCTGACTTCAGGTTCATTGAGGTCGACATGGATAACGGTTTCAGCATGCAATTCCGGCATCCATTTTTTCAAAACTGCCAAAAGTTTTGGCATCTCCAGTGGTTTAGCCAGAAAATCATCCATGCCGGATTCATAACATCTTTCGACCTCTGCATTCAGTGCGCTGGCTGTAATCGCAATAATCGGAAAGCGTGAATCACGCCCCGTTTCGGACTTTCTAATAGCTTGGGTTAGCTCGAATCCATCCATAACCGGCATATGGCAATCGGTCAGCAGCATCGCATACGGCTTTGCCTTATATGCTTCAAATGCCAATTTTCCATCATCAAAAAACTCAGCCGTATAACCCAGCATGTTCAATTGCCGCCCAATGACATCCTGATTAGTCGGGTTGTCCTCCGCGACCAGTATCAGCGTATTTGCAGCTTCGGCTTCTTCAACACTCATCGCCTTGACACGTTGGGTCGGGATATCCTCCTTATCATAGGTGATATCAGGGCTTGCTCGACCGGCTGCTATGGCAACACTTTGTATTAACTGCGCCCGTTTTATAGGGTTCGATTCAACATAGGTAGTGTTTGCTAGATCGACCCGCGCCGTTTTTGTTCGCGTCTGGGTCATGATGACATAGCGTAATGCAACCAAAGCATCTTCTGTGAGCACCCCCCGAACAACCTTCGCCTGCTCGTCCATCGACCAGGACGACCCAATAACAACAATATCATAAGGGGAGCCATTCTCTTTTGCCTCATGGCACAAGGAAGCAATGCTCTTCAATTCTTCGGCCGTTTTAACCCGGGCATCCCAATAACGCAGGTAAGAAGCATCGAGTTCAATCTCTTTCATATCACCCCCTACGAACAAAATGTTCAAGCCAGACAGGTCATACCCATCGGATTTCACATCATGTTTCACGGCAATCGGGAATGTTAGTGTAACTGTAAATGTCGAGCCTTGACCAAGCGTGCTGTCGACCTCAATCTTGCCGCCCATCATTTCTATAAGTCGTTGACTAATAGAAAGGCCAAGCCCAGTCCCACCAAAGCGCCTGGTTGTAGAACTTTCGGCTTGGGAAAATTCTTTGAATAAATCAGCTTGGGCTTCTTTCGAGATTCCAATACCCGAATCAATAATATCAAATCGCACTGTGGCTTTGTTATCATCGGAAACTTGCTCAAGATACGCGCGGATCAAAACCTTTCCTTTTTCTGTGAACTTGATCGCATTTCCGCCGATGTTAAACAGGATTTGGCGGAGCCTGGTTTGATCCCCCAATGTTGCATCCGGTATTTTCGGATCAACATGAACGTTGAGCTTCACTCCCTTGATTCTGGCATTGGAGGCCAGCGTCTCTGATACACCTTCAAGGCCATCTCGGATAGAAAACGGTATCTCTTCAAGCTCAAGTTTTCCGGCTTCAATTTTTGAAAAATCAAGAATATCATTAATGATGGTCAACAAGGCATAAGCAGAATCACGCACAGTCGAGAGCATTCGGTGTTGGTCTTCTTCCAATTCCGTTTGAACCAGCAAATCGACCATGCCAATGACGCCATTCATGGGTGTTCTGATTTCATGACTCATGGTGGCCAGAAATGCAGCTTTGGCAGAAGTCGCCTGTTCAGCAATATCACGAGCCTCACGGAGCTTTTCCTCAACTTTTTTAAGCTCTGTTATATTTGAACGAATCCCAACTGTACCACCACTGCTCGTGCGATGCTCCCGAACGTGATACCAGTTCCCATCACTGGTGTGGCGCAAAACATTCTTACCGGTTGGGTTGCGATGCTCTTCAATAAAATCATGACTGATATTGTTGGAATTCCCTTCCGCCCCAGAAATATTTTCCTTACTCAAAACCCGCTCAACCAGTGTCATGAACTCGACCCCGGGTTTTATTAGATCCGCAACAATTGGCTCCATTTGCATGAATTGCTCGTTATACATAACCAGCTTGTCATTCTCATCGTAAAGAACGAATGCATCGGAGATGCTCTCGATCGCATCTTTCAGCAGTGCCTCGGCCTTCTCGGATTTTAGTCTTGCAAACTCTGCTTCATCGCGGGTTTCTGCAATTTCACTAGTTCGCTCTTCAACAAGATTTTCCAGATTTTCCTGATGCTTTTTCAGTTTTTCCTTGGCATCTTTTTCCAATGTAAGGATTTCATTATAGGCCTGAACCAATATGCCCAGCTCATCATTGCTGCGCCAGTTTACAACATTCCAGTCACGTCCACTACGGGCCTGTTCAATAGATGCCCGCATCAAATTCAATGGCGTGCGAATAAATAACCGCGTCGACCAAAAAGCGCCAGCTGTCAAAGCCAGGACCAGTGCCAGCATCAGTAACAAATTCGATTTCGTCAAATCCAGCAGTTCTGCTGTGATCATTCCGGTGTGTGCTGTGATAATAAGGCTGCCAATATTTTGCTTTTGCTCATTTAGCTCATAGATCATCGCATGCTCTGCTCTAAGCTGTATGTCCTCAGGCGCAGCACTGACATCACCTGACGAAATGACT
>JABJOR010000512.1 GCA_018664265.1 Rhodospirillales bacterium | reverse complement strand
TCTACGTGAACAGGGCGTGCGGCATGATCTGGTTGATGCTGTGTTTGCGCTGGGTGATGAGGATAATCTGGTCCGTCTACTTGCCCGTGTAGAGGCATTAAGCGGGTTTTTGAAAACGGATGATGGCGCTAATTTATTGGCAGCGTACAAGCGCGCAGCAAATATCCTTCGCATTGAAGAAAAGAAAGATGGCGTAGTCTACGATGGTTCCGTCAAATCTGATGTGTCGGAGCTCAATGAAGAAAAGGCGTTATTGGATCACTTGGAAAAAACATCGCCGGGTATTCTCTCTTCTTTGGAAACTGAAAATTTTGCAGAAGCCATGTCACAGCTGGCAACCGCGAGACCACTGGTTGATGCCTTTTTTGATCATGTGACAGTAAATTGTGAAAATGTTGAATTGCGTATAAATAGGCTTAATCTGTTAGCCTATGTTCGAAAAGCTCTTGATCCCATAGCGGATTTTTCAAAGATCGAAGGCTAAATTTTACCTCCTAATAAATCAGGAATATCCCGAAAATGACGAAGAATGTTTACTCATTTGGTGGCGGCAAGGCAGAAGGCAGTGTCGAATTGAAGAATTTGCTAGGTGGCAAAGGTGCTAACCTTGCGGAGATGTCGAGTCTCGGGATTGATGTACCGCCCGGATTTACGATTACCACGGAAATCTGTAATCACTATACGTCTCATGACAGCGCATACCCTGATGATCTGGCAGCAGAAGTTGATGTTGCAATGGCCCAAATGGAAGAAATTATGGGCCAACCTTTCGGCTCAGGTGACAATCCAATGTTGGTGTCTGTGCGCTCTGGTGCACGAGCCTCCATGCCTGGCATGATGGATACGGTGCTTAACCTTGGGCTGAATGATGAAACTGTTGTGGCGCTTGCAAAAGCCAGTGGTGATGAACGGTTTGCCTATGATAGCTATCGCCGATTTATTCAAATGTATAGCGATGTCGTGCTGGGCGTAGACCATGCGTATTTTGAAGATATTCTGGACGATACAAAGTTGCGCCTTGGTGTTTCCATGGACACGGCACTAAGTGCAGATGATTGGAAAGATATTATTGCCCAGTACAAGCGTGAAGTTGAGAAAGAAACAGGCAAGCCCTTTCCGCAGCACCCAAGAGAACAGCTTTGGGGGTCTATCAGTTCCGTATTCGAAAGCTGGATGAACAATCGCGCTATTGTTTATCGCAAGCTTCACAATATCCCGCAAAGTTGGGGCACCGCCGTCAATGTACAGGCCATGGTGTTTGGTAATATGGGTGAAGACTGTGCCACCGGCGTATGCTTTACACGAAATCCTGCTACAGGTGAGAACTTGTTTTACGGTGAGTTTCTGGTCAATGCACAGGGTGAAGATGTTGTTGCAGGTATCCGCACTCCACAGCCTCTGACTAAAGAAGACAAGATTGCCCAAAATAGTAGGATGCTTTCTTTTGAAGAAGCTATGCCAGATGTTTATGTTGAGCTATGCAAAGTTCGTGAGGTTCTGGAGAGCCACTATAAAGACATGCAGGACATGGAGTTCACGGTCCAAAAGGGTCGATTGTGGATGCTTCAAACCCGTGCAGGTAAACGTACTGCCAAGGCATCCTTGGGCATTGCCCTTGATATGCAAAAAGAAGGCTTGTTGAACAAACAAGAAGCCATCATGCAGATCAATCCACACCAGCTTGACCAGTTGCTACATCCTATGCTGGACCCGGATGCAGAACGTGAAATTTTAGCGACAGGCTTACCTGCCTCTCCTGGCGCGGCTGTTGGCCGGATTGTATTTTCTTCCAAGGATGCAGAGCTCTGGGTTGCTAACAAAGAAAAAGTTATTTTGGTCCGCACAGAAACCAGCCCGGAAGACATTAGTGGCATGTACGTCGCAGAAGGCGTTCTGACATCACGAGGGGGTATGACAAGTCATGCAGCTGTTGTTGCTCGCGGCATGGGCAAGCCTTGTGTCTCTGGTGCTGGCGATATCCACGTTGATTATAATAACAAGACCATGAAGGTTCTGGGATCTGTTTATAATGAAGGCGACACCATAACCCTTGATGGAACCAGTGGAGAAATTATTTCTGGTTCTGTTCCTATGGTCCAACCAGAATTAACAGGTGCATTTGCTGAGTTGATGGAGTGGGTAGATGAAATTCGCACCATGGGTGTGCGTGCCAATGCTGAAACCCCGCTTGATGCAAAAACAGCCCGCAAGTTTGGTGCGGAAGGCATTGGTCTTAGCCGTACAGAGCACATGTTCTTTGATCCCGAACGAATTGTGCATATGCGTGAGATGATTTTGGCAAAAGACCTGGAGGCGCGAAAAGTAGCCCTCGACAAGTTGCTGCCGTATCAGAGAAAAGACTTTACTGAGTTGTTTGAAATTATGGAAGGGCTGCCTGTTACCATTCGTTTGCTGGACCCGCCACTCCATGAGTTCATTCCACATGGCGAGAGTGAAGTCACGGCTGTTGCTGAAGCCGCTGGCATTAAGGTTGCTGACGTTAAAGCGCGCGCCGAGGAACTGCATGAGGTCAATCCCATGCTTGGTCACCGTGGCAGCCGTCTTGGTCTGACGTACCCTGAAATCTATGAAATGCAGGCCCGTGCTATTTTTGAAGCTGCTTCCGATATCACAATTAAAGGTGGAACGGTAGAGCCGGAAGTAATGATTCCTCTGGTTGTAAATTTACGCGAATTTGAATTCTTCAAAGTGTTAGTGGATAAAATTGCTGATCAGGTCAAAGCAGAGACGGGTGCCAGCTTTAAATATCTGGTTGGTACCATGATCGAGCTGCCACGCGCATGTTTGCGGGCTGGTGAAATTGCCAAGTCTGCTGAATTCTTTAGCTTCGGCACCAATGATTTAACCCAGACAACTTTTGGGTATTCCCGCGATGATGCAGGTTCATTCCTTGATGATTATTACGCGAACGGCATTCTAACGAATGATCCGTTCGTAACAATCGATCAAGACGGTGTGGGTGAGCTGGTTATTCTTGCTAAACAGCGAGGTGACGAAACCCGTCCAGGTATGAAAATGGGAATTTGCGGCGAACACGGTGGTGATCCTGATTCTGTGGAGTTCTGTCACCGTATCGGATTGACCTATGTGTCTTGTTCACCATACCGGGTACCGATAGCGCGGTTATCTGCAGCCCAGGCTGTTCTTAAGCAAGGTTAATTGTTAGCGCCGTACGTATATCGTGAAGTCTGGTAAACCGTAGTCGTCTCTGATTGTTACATCATTTGACAGGTGGGTTCGGCAAAAGCCTTCGAAAAC
>JABJOR010000511.1 GCA_018664265.1 Rhodospirillales bacterium | reverse complement strand
CCTGTGGCTTAAGCTCTTTGTCCTCAGGAGCGACAAGAGGCGATTTCCCCTCTTGTTCTTCTGATTTCCTTGCCGCCTTGATATCTTCTTTTTCTTTAATATGGCGTTCTTGCACGTCGAGCACCGCGCGTGTGTTGCTTAACGGTGATTGTAATCCAGTGGATGTGCGGGGAGTTTCAGACGAGCGAACAGGTTTCTCTGCCTCAGGCATCGCAGATTGCGAAGGCCGGGCACGAACAAAATTATTCAGGTATAAATCGCCTTGTATTTCGACCATCTCTGACAGTCCATCATTTATGCAAGGTTAACTATAAACGGAAAATATCATAAAATCGCATGATGAGTCAAATATAAGTGGCTCTTGTCTTGGCGTTACAACTACAGAATGGTAAGGGGGCTATCTGTACTCGAAAGATGTCGTTGATTCTTAATCTTTATTTTCTGGATAGATGTGGCAAACTGATCAAAGTATTTTCCTCTCCATAATGTCGATAGCGGGGCTCTATGAAAATTAAAAGTATCGAAACATTCAGCAATGAATTTGTTGGATTTGTCCGAGTTTGCTCTGATGATGGTGCCCAAGGATGGGGCCAAATTTCCACCTATCATTCTGATATTACTGCCCAAATTCTCCATCGTCAGGTCGCCCCATGGTCCTTGGGTACAGACATAACGGAGCTTGATGATACGCTTAATATTATTACAGAGCGCGAGCACAAATTTCCGGGCTCCTATTTGCGCCGGGCCATGTCAGGGCTGGATACTGCAATCTGGGATTTGCGGGGTAGGTGCGAAGGGAAGAGTGTTTGTGAGCTTCTCGGTGGCACACCGGGATCAATCCGGGCCTATGCATCGTCCATGAAGCGTGACATTACACCCAAGTTCGAGGCCGAACGTTTGGTAAAGCTTCGTGATACATATGGCTTTGACGCTTTCAAGTTCCGTGTTGCCGCAGAGTGCGGACGCGATGTAGATGAGTGGCCGGGGCGTACGGAAGAAATCGTTCCGACCATGCGCAAAGCCATGGGAGACGATATAGCCTTGCTGGTTGATGCCAACAGCGGTTTTTCACCAAAACGAGCCATTGAGGTTGGCCATATGCTGGAGGATAATGGGGTCAGCCATTATGAAGAGCCTTGTCCGTATTGGGAGTTGGAACAGACCAAAGAAGTAACGGACGCACTTTCTATAGATATTTCGGGGGGTGAACAGGATTGCGATATCCCCACATGGCGGCGCATGATTGATATGCGCGCCGTTAACATCATTCAGCCGGATGTATTGTATATGGGGGGCATTAATCGAACCATGCGGGTGGCAAAAATGGGCGCGGATGCAGGACTTCCCTGTACACCCCATTGCGCCAATTTATCTTTGGTGACGCTGTTTACCATGCATGTCTTGCGCGCTATTCCCAATGCCGGGAAGTATTTGGAATTTTCCATAGAGGGGCCGGATTATTATCCCTGGCAGGAATGCCTATATGTCAAATCTCCTTATGATATTATTGATGGCAAGGCGACTGTTACGGATGAGCCGGGCTGGGGTGTGGAAATCAACCCTGCATGGCTGGAAACGGCAACCCACCAGATTAGTGAAGTTGAGTAATGCCAAATAGTATTTCCATACGTGTTGCCACATCAAATGATGTTGATACGATCTTCAATCTTGTCATGGATTTGGCAAAAAATCTTGACCATGTTCACGATGTGCAAAGCACAGTAGAGGATTTGCGAGAGTATGGTTTTGGTGATCACGCATTTTACAAGGCACTGATTGCTGAGCAGGGTGGAAAGCCCGTTGGCTTGTGCATTTACTATATGACATTTTCATCCTGGCGGGGCAAACCGGGTGTTTGCATTCTTGACCTTTATGTGGATGAAAGTGTTCGCGGAACCGGATTGGGTCGCAGATTAATGGCGGAAGTGGCCTATGCTGGAAGCGTTGTCGGGTCAAAGTTTTTGCATTTGGCTGTCCATCACAGCAATGAAAGTGGCCAAACGTTTTATCAACGCATGGGAATGACATCTGCCGATACAGAACAAGTATACCAGATTGAAGGCGAAAATCTTGTTGCGCTTATTGGCGAGGTTGAGGAGAAATAATTATGAAAGCCTATTGTGCCTTGAATGATCAAAAGGCCCATGAACCCAGTTTTTTTCTGGTCAATGGTGTTGCTCAAAATTGTCCGGAAAAACCGGAGCGTATGGACGCTTTGGTTGCCAGCACAAAAACAAGTGGGATGGATTTGCGGGAACCTCAGGATTATGGACTTGAGCCAATAGCGGCTGTTCATACACCGGAATATCTGCGTTTTCTTGCCACTATTCATGAACGCTGGATTCGCATGGACGGTGCTTCACAAGAAGTGATTCCAGGTATCCAGCCTAACCGAAATGATTTCAGCTACCCGCAATCAGCAATTGGTCAGGCGGGGTATCACATGGCCGATACGGCCTGCCCAATTGGTAAAAATACATGGCATGCCGTGCAAGCGAGCGCCAATTGCGCCGCCTCGGCAGCTCACGATATTCTGGAGGGAGCTTCAAGTGCTTATGCTTTGTGTCGTCCACCGGGGCACCATGCTTTTGCCGATATGGCGGGTGGGTTTTGTTATGTGAATAATTCAGCTTTAGCGGCACAAATTCTACGCCGTGATCACGAGCGCGTTGCCATCATTGATGTGGACTTGCATCACGGCAATGGAACACAGGGGATATTTTATAACCGCAATGATGTACTGACAGTTTCCATTCATGCTGACCCGGTTCGCTTCTATCCATTTTTCTGGGGGCATGCCAGTGAGCGTGGTGAAGGGGACGGTTTGGGGTATAATTATAATCTTCCACTGGAGCGTGGATCAGGCGATGATAAATTTCTGACAGCCCTTGAAAACGCCATGGAGCGAGTTTCGTATTTCGCACCTACGGCACTGGTTATCGCTCTGGGGCTGGATGCTTTTGAAGGTGATCCGTTTGGTGGCCTCGCTGTTTCGACTGATGGTTTTGGCGCTATTGGCAAGATGCTCTCAGAATTAAAGCTGCCGAGTGTTATCGTTCAGGAAGGCGGTTATTTGTGCGATGCGCTGGGAGATAACCTGTCGTCGTTTATGGATGGTTTCCAATCTTCTTAAGTTTTGATACGGGGCATCAGCGTTTCAATGACAGATCGGATCGATTCAGTCAGCTCTTCGTTTGATGTCTGGGACTTGACCAGTGCGGCGTGAACGCTGTTGGCCGTTTCATGCGGAATTTCTTTTGCTGAAAAAATGATAACCGGCGTGGAGACACCATTCTCATTATTAAGTAATGGCAATAAATCTTCCCCATCACCACCGGGGAGCATCAGATCAAGGATCACCAGGTCATAAGTGTTCTTATT